>NZ_JBKVNQ010000027.1:0-35240 GCF_046967715.1 Hominisplanchenecus sp. | reverse complement strand
CCGTACGTCCGACCATATCGGCTGCTTTATCAAAAGCGATCTCCTGCTGAAGCTCGAGGATCGCATCTCTTCGCTCTTCTTTTATTTCCTCCGGGATCTGATCCGGCATAGAGGCTGCCGGTGTGTTTTCTTCCGGTGAATAAGCGAAGACGCCAAGGCGTTCGAACTCCATCTCATCGACAAATTCCATCAGTTCTTCATGCTGCTCCTGTGTCTCTCCCGGGAAGCCGGCGATCAGCGTGGTTCGCAGAACAATATCCGGAATCTCTTTTCGAAGAAGGGAAACGGTTTCTTTTAACTGTGCTTTTGTCGTGCGTCTTCCCATGCGTTTGAGAATGGCATCGCTGGCATGCTGGATCGGCATGTCCAGATAGTGACAGACTTTTTTCTCATTCTTGATTGTCTCGATCAGCTCCGGATATATCTCTTCCGGATAGCAGTACAGGATGCGGATCCAGCGGATACCTTTGATCTTGGCAAGTTCCTTGAGCAGAATATGCAGAGACTTTTTGCCGTAAAGATCCACGCCGTACAGTGTCGTCTCCTGGGCAACCAGAATCAGCTCTTTTACACCTTGCTCTGCAAGCGAAGCGGCTTCTGCAAGTAACTGCTCCATCGGGACGCTGCGGTAATTGCCGCGAATCTTCGGGATGATACAGTAGGTACAGTGCTTGTCACATCCCTCTGCAATCTTCAGATGTGCATAATGCCCGCCTGTTGTTAGAATACGCTTGCCGGGTACGGACGGAAGCCGGTCAAGATCATCTACATCCAGAAAATGAGAACCTTTTAAAGCCTGATCTACTGCATCAAAAATCTCATCGTACTTGGAAGTACCGATCACCGCATCGACTTCCGGTATTTCATCGACAATCTCCTGTTTATAACGCTGTGCCAGACAGCCCGTTACAATCAGAGCCTTGCACGGACCGGTCTTTTTATATTCTGCCATTTCCAGGATCGTGTTGATGCTTTCTTCTTTAGCATCATTGATAAAACAGCAGGTGTTGATGATGATAATATCCGCATCGACTTCCGTGTCCGTCATCTCAAAGCCGCGGTCAGCGAGGATGCCAAGCATCACTTCCGAATCAACCAGGTTTTTGTCACAGCCAAGAGAGATAAATAAAATTTTCTTATTCTTCATCTTCACCGCTCTCATCTTCAGCCAGGATTTTGATCTTTCCTTTATCTAATTCTTCTACTGCGATGGACAGCGGTTTTTTGCCGTCGCTATATACCAGTGCCGGTGCACCGTCGATCAGTTCTCTGGCACGTTTTGCCGTTGCCATTACGATAGAATAGCGGCTGTTTACGACAGGTGTTTCGCCTTCATTTACTTCACTGTTTGCAACTTTCATTAAGTCTGTGTAAGATGGATGTAACATAAAATCATTCTCCTTTCAAAAAGCAGTTCATATCCTGCTGCAGTTCTTTGATAAATGCTGTATTGTGGGATTTCTTACAGTGTGCACTCTGTATCAATTCGTGCACCTGTTTCACACAGGTATCCAGATCATCATTTACAATAATGTATTCATAAGAGCCCATTTCCTGGGCTTCCTGTGCTGCACGTTCCAGACGGTCATGGATGACATCGGCTGTTTCCGTGCCACGGCCAACCAGACGTTCTTTTAAAGTCTGTGCATCCGGCGGAACCAGAAACAGCATCAGAGCATCAGGGTATTTTTCTTTTACTTTTAAAGCCCCCTGGATCTCAATCTCCAGAATCACATCTTTTCCGGCATCTAACTGTTCCTGTACATATGCTTTTGGCGTACCATAGTAATTTTCAACATATCTGGCATGTTCGATAAAAGAGTCTTCTTTTATCATCTGTTCAAACTCTTCTTTGCTCTTGAAAAAATACGACACCCCATCTTCTTCTCCTTCACGTGGTTTTCGTGTTGTTGCGGAAATGGAAAGTGCGTAATTATCGTAATCGGAAAGAAGACGTCTGACAACGGTTCCTTTTCCTACTCCGGAAAATCCGGATAAAATAATCAGAATGCCTTTTTTATTCATAAACTGCCTCCTTGAGCCTCTCGTTCCTGAAATGCATCTTTTTGTGAAAAACGTTTTGCGATCGTGTCCGGCTGCAGTGCCGACAGAATGATATGGTCTTCCTGCGTGATGATCACAGCCTTGGTACGTCTTCCCTGTGTGGCATCAATGATGCGTCCCTCTTCTCTTGCATGGGACACCAGACGTTTGACCGGTGCTGCATCCGGGTTGATGACTGCCACGACTTTGGCGGTATTGACTGCATTGCCAAACCCGATATTGATCAATCCTGACAATCGTATCCCCCCTATTCTATATTCTGGATCTGCTCTCTTACTTTTTCAATCTCTGTTTTCAGATTGATCGCAAGATTGGAAGTTTCCAGGTCGTTTGCTTTGGACAAAATAGTATTTGCCTCCCGGTTCATTTCCTGGGCTATAAAGTCCAGTTTTCTGCCGATGCTTCCGCCGGTTTGCAGTGTCTGTTTCATGCTCTCGATATGGCTGTGCAGACGAACCGTTTCTTCATCCGTGCAGATTTTGTCTGCATAAAGAATCACTTCTGTTGCGATACGGCTCTCCTCGAGCTGTGTGTCACGAAGCAGTTCTTTTACTTTTTCAGTCAGTTTGGTGCGATATGCCTGAAGAATTTCCGGGGAACGTTTTTCAATCGCTGCCACATCGGTAAGCATACCGTCCAGTTTTTCGATCAGATCCAGCTTCAGATTTTCCCCTTCCCGGATGCGGGATTCTACAAACTGCTCGCATGCCCCACGAAGTGCTGTTTCAAGGACTGCCCAGATCTCCTGTTCATCTACCGGCTGCTCTTCCATTGTGAAAACTTCCGGACTGCGTCCAATCACGGAGGCACGGATATCATTTGGCAGATCAAATTTTTTCGAAAGCTGCTGATAATATTTTACATACTCTGCTGCAATGTTCTCGTTGTATTTCAAAGAGACATTGGTTTCTGTGAAATCCTCATAAGTAATAAAAATATCAACTTTTCCACGCTGTATATATTCTTTGAGAAGATTCCGAATAGCAGATTCAAAAATACTGAGTTTTTTCGGCATTTTGATGTTGGAATCAAAATAGCGGTGGTTGACGGACTTCATCTCAACCGTAAACTTGCGGTCGCCCTGGTGATTTTCATATCTTCCAAAGCCTGTCATACTTTTTATCATAATTATATTCGCTCTTTTCTTTCAAAATTGCGGCATAGAAAGCCATACTATTTTTATTATAGTCGAAAGCGTCGGAAGCGTCAACCGAAAAACAAAGAAAAATAAGACGGAGAAAACAGATTTTGTTCTCTCCGTCTCTTTTTCCGGAAGATATGCTTTTAAAGCATATTTCTATTTTTTAATAACCGCTTTCTTTGGAAGTCCAGCTTTTTTCAGCATTCTTGTATATTTGGAAAGTTTTTTGGAAGGTACGCTCACTTTTGCTTTTGAATTGATCTTGCTGAAGGCCTTGCTTCCGATGGATGTGATTCCATTTGCCTTTTTCATATTGATACTTGCAAGTTTTCGGCAGTTTGCAAATGCACCTTTTTCAATCTTCTTCACATTACTTCCGATTGTAATTTTCTTCAGATACTTGCAGCCTTTGAATGCGTTTTTGCCAATCTTGGTTACTTTATAGGTAACACCATTGATCTTCACTGTTTTTGCGATGGTCACAGAAGTAACTTTTTTGCCTTTTTTGCCTCCGACACCAACAACAGCTGCTGTTTTTTTCTTTGTATCCAGAACACGGTAAGTCACATTCTTGCTTACTTTCTGAACAACGGTCGGTTTTTCCGGTGTAGATGGTTTTTCTGTCTGTCCAGGTGTAGATGGTGTTTCCGTCTGGTTTGGAGTAGGTGGTGTCTCTGTTTGTGACTTCTTAAGACCAGCTTTTGCACTCTTGAGATTTGCCAGAAGTGTTTTCAGTTCTTCTGCACTTGTTCCTTCGGATGCTGCTTTTGCTGCTTCGTATGCTTCCTTGAACGCTGTCCAGCTGTCTTTTGTGTAGGTACCGTCTGCATTTCCTGCTTCATAGATATTCTTATTCTCTGCTTTATCTACTTCCGCTTTCAGTGTTTCTTTTGCTGATTCTACGGCTGCATTTTTCAGACCAGCTTTTGCACTCTGGAGATTTGTCAGCAGTGTCTTCAGTTCTTCTGCACTTGCTCCTTCGGATGGTGCTTTTGCTGCTTCGTATGCTTCCTTGAATGCTGTCCAGCTTGCACTTGTATACGTTCCGTCAGCATTTCCTGCTTCATAAATACCTTTTATGCTGCTGTCATTTACCGCTTCATTCAATGCTTCCTGAGCTTTTGTTACTTCCTGTTCTTCTTCATTCAGAACCTGATGGATATGGAATTCGCTTGCAGTAGCAAAACCATTGCTTCCCTCTTTTGCAACAAATTTGATATATCTTGCATCAACTGTGTTGAATTTTGCGGTCTTTTCTTTTGTATCAGATGCCCATACACCATCTGTTACAACCTGTGTCCAGTCATCACTTTCTGCTTTCTTGACATACAAATCATAGCTTGTGATATATCCGTTTGCTCCGCCGGACTGTCTTGGAACATAAGTCAGTTTGTTGATCTTATATTCTTTGCCCATATCTACGGTAAACGTTGCCGGAAGTGCTTTTATGGATGGTGAGTACTGGCTGTGCCATAAGGTGCTGGTATCTCCGTCAAATGCATTGGAGATCGGACCGTCGCTGCCCTCTGCCGGATTCTGCTCGTTATCACAGGTGAAGCTGAAATCCGTTGTAGGGATGATGCTGTCATCCTGATCGTTTGTCAGTTCGATTTCATCGATCAGACCATTGAAACTGTTTCCAGTCGTGCTTCCGATGTATTTGATCGGGATGTTTAATGTTGCAAGACGGTACTGTGTACCAAGCTTTGTTGCAGTATCCATAACAGCCGGAATAGCTGTATCAGAATCGTTTACATACAGTTCTGCTTTGTCTTTATAGCCTTTGATCGTCAGATGTACCCATTCGTCTTCCGGAAGTGTATAGTCAAAGGAATAATCATAACCTTCTCTGGAATATCCGACTTTTCCGGTATTCTTCTGAACGGCTTTGATCGTGTAATCACCAAGTGTGGAAGAACCTTCAAACAGAACCTGTTCATCAGAGGATCCTCCTGCTGCCTTTTTCACCCAGAAGGAAAGGCTGGTTCCTGCCGGAGATTTGTCAAGCGGTGTTTCAATGCAGGTATCACTTTCCATAGACAGGGCTTTGCCGACTTTTCCTTCTGTGTAAGTTGCATGTTCAGCAGACACTGCATTGTATTTGTTCTTGGAAGCATCACTTCCGTCTTCTTTGTTAAAATTGTATTCTGCGTAAGTACTTCCCGCACTCTCAATTTCATGATACGGATTGGTGTTCGGAGCAGTGGAAACTTTTGCAGTGGTTGCTTTTACTTCGTTGTATGTCTTTGTGCCTTCGCCCCAGAGTTTTTCACTCAGTGCAGACATCGGCTGGTAGATACGGTCAAAGACATCATAGTCTGTGACACCGTTTCCTCTGGTATCGATGGAGTCATTCCACAGTGCGTAAGCACCACCGATCATCTGCGGATCACCGGCCGGAATCGTTGTATTTAAATTACCGCTTTTAAATACATTCGGTTTCCAGTTTGCATAGAGGCTTGCAGCATTCAGATAATCTGCATAGTATCCTGCTGCCGGAACGATATATACATTGGAGTCCAGAGAGTTGATCAGTTCAAAGCCAAGATTGTACATTTCCGTAGGATCTGCCCAGTCTTTGCTCCATACATTGATCTCCACACCATCGCCGCGGACTTCTGTATCAGACTTGATTCTGGTAAGACCGCCCCACATACGCATTTTTCGGTTTTTGGACTTCATATAATCATCCATTTCATTTACAAAATTGCGGTACAGGGTTGCATCGTCTTCGTACTCATCCGCACCGATATGTACGGTTGTCTGTTCATCGAAAACAGGATTTTCTCCATCAATATAATCGGAGAAGATATTTTTTGCCAGCTGCGTGGATTCCGGTTTGGAAAGATCCAGATGATCTGTCAGTGGACGTTTCCAATTGCTGGAATTCATTTTCTTTAAAGCACAGTTCTGGAATGTTTTTGTAAATGCCAGTGCGTGTGCCGGTACATCGATTTCCGGAACGATATTGACACCGATCGTTCTGGAATCTTTGATCAGGCTGCGGAACTGATCTTTTGTATAATACAGATCGGTTGCTGTCGCAGTTTTACCTTCATCATTTTTTACAGAAGATTCCAGACGGAAAGCAGCGTAGGCCTTTGTAAAGCTGTTCTGCATCGTAGTCTCCGCATTGGTATCCCAGTAGTCCTCCAGGAAGATCAGGTTATCATTCAGATGTACCTGTAAGTCATTCATCTTGTACCAGGACATTGTTGCCGCAACATCTTTTACGGTCTGAAGCTCGGTTGCTTTTCGTCCGACGTCAAGGATCACACCTCTGACCTTGTATTTCGGATAGTCTCTTGTCGTTCCTTTCGGGATCGTTGTTTTGTTCTGCTTCAGAATCTGCAGGAAGGTTCTGGTTGCCCAGTAAGCACCTGTTGCAGTCTCGGATTCTGTTTTGATGGAATCTCCGATCTGTGAAAGATAACCTTCGTCTTTCAGGCCTTTTCCTTTTGCTGTCAATGCAAAATAAAAATCTCCTGCTTTCACATCGCTTTCACTTCCATATACAACGGAAATATCGTTTCCGACAATGTCTTTATAATCTGCTGCAAATGTTTCTGCCATGGAAGAAAGTGTATCTTTGTCAGCAGCATTGATCACGATGCGTGAGTTTTTTGAGATGGTGAAATTGCCGGTAGCACCTGCCCACTCTGCCAGTTCCGGAAGAACGGCAGGTTTTGCATTCTCATCTGCGGTCGCTGTATGTGTTCCAGGAACGGTGATTGCAATCTCTTTTTTTGTTACCTTGTTGTTCTGATCGGTAACTTTAAATTCAACAGAAACGGTCTTATCTTCCAGAGGCTGATAAATGGTTCCGTCTGTGTCGATGATCTGTTCATAGTCTGCATAGGCTTCTACTTTTCCGCCCTCTACGGTCGGAAGATTCAACTTTTTGTCTCCTGCTTTTACAGTCAGATTGTTCAGAGCATCCCAGACTTCACTGCCGCTGCTCTGTTTTTCCCCATAAACTTCAAATTCATAGATGGAAACTGTTTTCCAGGTAATGCCTTCTGCGGTTGGGTTAAACGTATTGATGCGGACACGGATATATCTGGTCTGCACCGGATTATCCAGATTGATGATCTGCTCTTTTTCCGCAGGAGCAGAAGTAAAAGTTTTTACCGCTTTCCATGTGCTTCCGTCTTCGGAAGTTTCGATTGCATAATTGGTTGGATTTCGTCTCTCCCAGGTGATGATAACACTGTTTACAGTCTTGACTTCACCAAGATCCATAGCCAGCCAGTGCGGATTGCTCTCACTTGCATCACGTTCTTCACTTGCCCAGCGGGAAGTTTTTGTTGTTGCATCTCCGTCTTTTGCCTTTTCCGGACCAAATGCCGATGTTTCACTTCCAGATGCGGTTGCTGTTGCAGTCAGTGCATAATTCACAGAAGCTGCCTTTACTGTACCAATTGCCGATGCCGGCAACAGGCTGAATACCATAGCACCTGAAAGCAAGAAACTCATGATTTTATGTCTTGTTTTCATTTTCATTCTCCCTTCTTTAGAAAATAGACAATACCAGAAAAATAGTTTTGCATAATTCAAAACGGTTTTTGTTTAATATGCACAAACTATTCTCAGATAAGCATAGCATATTTTTGACTTTTCCGTCAAGCTGTGACCGTATTTCTTTTTCTTTTTGTACTATACGGATCATTTCTTTTGATAAACAGCTTTTTTGCTGATCCCGGCTTTTTGCAGATTCTTTTTCAGTTTTTTCAATGTCCTTGCAGAAATTTTTTTTGGTACGGTTATCTTTATCTTTCTGGAAGTACCTGCCAGTGCTTTTGCTTTGATTTTTATGGATTTTGTTCCCTTAAGTGTAATATTCTTTAAATTTTTGCATCCGGAAAAACTGTTTGCACCGATGGAAATGATATTTTTTCCAATAGCCAGAGTGCTGATCTTTTTGTTGTTTTTAGCGGCACTTTTCCGGACGGAAGTAACTTTGAAAGAAAATCCGTTGATCTTCACTTCGGATGCAATGGTAATCTTGCGTTTTTTGCCGGTTATTTTCGTTACTTCCGCCGTTCCGCCTTTTGCGGAAGTTTTTGTAACAGTATAGTGGACACCATTTAATTTTTTCACACTGCCAACAGAAGGAACCTTTTGCGATGGTCTGGTGTTGCCGCTTTCCGGTGTTTCCGGTCTGTCAGATACAGAAGGTATCTTGTTTTCCGTATCCGGTGTTTCTGGTTCCTTTTTCTTTGGCTTTTCTGTTACAGTTACTTTGCATACAACTGTCTCATTGCTGCCAAATTTTACCTGGATCGTTGCACTTCCGGTACTGTGTGCGGTCACAACACCCCTTTCATTTACCGTTGCCACGGAAGGATCACTGCTGACAAACGTTGCTTTTCCGCGGTCTTCCGGTGTAAGGGAAGTGTTTCGAAGAAACACTGCCTGATCCCCGACTTTTAAATTCAGGGTTTCTTTGTCTTTCTGATTTTCAAGCATGACATCTGCAAGAGCGATCTGTTCTGATCCGTTTTTGCCGTCTGCACAGAATTTTAAAATCTTTACGCCGGTGATATCCAGATAAACGGAAATGGCATTGTCACTTCCATTAAATGGAACAGAAGTGTAAAGCAACGTTCCGTCGCCGTAAATCTGTACTGATGCATCAGAAGTTCCTTTTTTATTCATACCGATCCATAAGGAGAGTGCATCGCTGTTCAGCCCTGAGATATCCCAGACGGCAGTATCACCGGATCTCATGCCAATTCCTTTTTCAAAGGTTCGTTCTTTTTCGTTTGTTTTCAGTGTGATCGCTGTCCCGTCGGCATTTGCGTTTTCTTTTACCGTGTTTCTATTTTCGTCAGGCGTCTGATAAAGATCACTGAGATACGTATGTTTGTCGTAGATACTGTATTTTTCATAAAGAGAAAACTGAGCTGCGGAAATATAGGTATCTGCAGGGGTTCCGGCCGTGGAAAGTGCACGGATGCGGATTCTTCTTACATCTGCAAGATCCAGAGAAACACTTTTTTCTGTCCGGTTATTTGCCCAGGTATTGTCTGCCAGAGGGATAATCTGGAAATCATCACCATCTTCTGTCTGACTGTAGGAAAGTTCATATTTCAAAATAATTCCGTTATTATTTCCGGTCTGTCTTGGAAGGTAAGTCAGCTTTCCGATATCCGTCTTTTGATCCAGAAGAATGGTGTAGGTATTGTTTTTATTGCCGGCAATATCTGCTTTTGTGCCATTTCCATAATTGCTGTGCCATATAGTATCTTTTTTTCCGTCAACGGCCAGAGAAGCCTCTTCTCCCGGATGTTCACTGTCAGCACTTCCTTTTAAATGCTCCGGTGCGATCTGTGTGTAACCATAAGAGACTTCCGGTTTCTGTCCGATCAGAATACCGTAGCTGTTCCGATAATTGTCTGCTGCTGCCTGATCCAGTTTTTCATATGCAAGCAAAAGTGTTGTCTTTTCATTATGATATTTTTCTGAATCGGCGATCTCAGCCTTTGTGATATGGCTCATCAGAAAGGCAGAATACTGTTCTAAACTTTGCAGATAAACCTGCATCTGTTTTTCTTTGCTCCAGTCGTCCTGCATCAGGCCTTTGTCTGTCATACGGTAAGTGGCAGTCTGGTCAGCTGCTGCAAGCTGATATTCTTCTAAAGACTCGCCGGTGTAGGAACTTACAAAACGCTGTCTTCCTCTTGCCTCTCGGTGATAGAGAATCAGCGTGGAACCTGTTTTAAAATCGATCTCAAAGTTTCCGCCATCTGCTTTTTCATTCGCCTGCAAAGACTGGTTCAAAAGCTCATTTCCATCCGGATCAAGTACCCGGATGCTGATGTAAGTACCATCCAGATAAAAATGCGGTGTGGTACTATTCACCGTCCAGGTCAGTTTTTGCATGTTTGTATCAATCTTGACGGATGCTACGGATGCATCCCCAAGGCCAAGCATCTGAATCTGCATATCGTCTGCCAGCGGATTTCCGGTTTGTCTGGTATAGGAGACTGTTTTTGATACGTTTCCAGCGGATGCGATCAAATATTCGTTATCGTACTGATAAGCGGTTTCCTTTGGCAGCGGCATCTCAAGCTCATAGATACCGGCCGGAAGTTCCAGCTGTATTTCACCTGAAGAAACAATCACTTCTTTTACAATCTTGTTGCCGTTTTTGATCCGGATCGTTTTGCCTTTGATCTGTGTCAGATCATCGATCTGAATATTCAAACGGACTTTGCTGGTATATCCGGTATCTGCCAGGTCATCGGTGCTTACCAGACTGTAGATGCCGTCCAGTCCAAGTGCTACCCTTGTTTTCTCACACGCAGCATCGTCCGGGATCAGTTCCTTGAGATAATAGATCATCGGCTTGTCCATCGCATAGACCTGATCGGCAATCCTTCCTGACGGGAGGATATGCCAGGATGCAAAGTAAGGAAGCACGTTATAATCCAGGCTGTCCAGACTTTCCGCAAGGGCGTCGGATGATCCCATTTTTTTGCCGGTTTTATAATAAACTTCCCGGTAATGAGAATGCATTGCGGAAACAGCCTGCTGCGGACCGAGTTTGTCCATGAGGTTGGTAAACATATAAAGGCTTACGTTGTAATGCCATGGATCAGATACAATATCGGCAAACGTATTGCTGGAAGCAAGGCTTTCTTTCATGCGGTTTCCAAGCTGTGCATAACGTTCACTTTTTGTGCCGGAAAAATCACCGAGCAGCCAGCCAAAATCCTCAGCCGGGCGATAAGTCGGCTCAAAATAATAACCGAGGATGTTGTTGGTTGTCTCTACGAACGGATTTTCCTGTGCTGCGATCGCACCTTCATATCCATGACCAAATTCATGAAGCGAAATCCAGTCTTTCACCAGATAAGTCTGAAGACTTTTTCCGTTGTAGGCACTGTGGTCGGTCGTATAATAGGCCTGTCCGGCACCATGAGCATTTGCCTTGATGAAAAATTTCGCCCGGATATCCTGATTCCACGGATCTTCTGCATCATAATCCAGCCCGGAATAGGCATCATACTGCTTTACAAAGGATGCATACCAGTCCAGCATTTCATCCAATGTTTTGAAACGGTAAACTTCTTTTTTGTTGCCATAGGAAGAGTTCAGAATGTTATTTCGGTCACAGATCGGAACAAGGAACGTTGCGGCACTTCCCTCTATGATCGCAAATGGTGCCTGGCTTTTATCCCAGGATTCAAAAAATGCCTGCTGGGAATCTCCGTAGCGATAATATGGGATTTCTTTCAGATCGTCGGTCCATCGGTATTCGATAACCGGCTGAACGGCCGTATTTTTCGGTGTTGTGATAAACGGCACGCTGTCGGCACTTTCTTCTCCATTATCACCGGTGAACGTATTGGATAAAGTCACCCAGCTGCCATCTTTTGGAATGGTCGCGGAAGACTCTGTCTGCGAATCATCGTTTTTAAACTGAACAGTAAGATCCTGCTGAAATTCCTCTGCATTGACGATACGGATCTGAAGACTGCTCCCATGCGGCATCCACAGTCCGAGATTCTGACGGTCGTGATAATAGCCACGGTTGAAACTGATGCCGGTCAGATGTGATGCATCCGGAAGTGTATACAAAATACGCTGAATGCTTTTCTCTTCTTCAGATGCATTTCTATCCAGCACCGTAACCTGCGTATCGAGTGCAGCAGTATGCTGATCCGAATCGGTTACACTTCGGGAGAGCACATAAGTTCCTGTTTTGGACGTATTGACACTTCCGCTGCTTTTGATCACGGACGTAAGATCGCCATCCTCCTGGTCATCCGCAAGCATACGCTCCCAGTTCTGATCAGAAGTTTCTCCCTGATAAACCCAGGTTTTTGTGACACCGGAAAGCTGAGGCATACGATAGGCATCATCCATCGCTTCTGCTTTTGTTCCAAGCATCAGAAAAGCTGTTACAGCTGTCATGGCAGCCAGTTCCCACTTTTTCTTTTTCATATAAATAATATCCTCCTGTTTTTGTTTTCTTTGTCACTTTTCCCTCTTCAAAAGCACAAAGGATTTGTCTGATTTTAACATATGCTGTCATGGTATAGCAAGCTTTTCCAAAGAAATATTGTTCTTCTCCCGATAAAATGTTATGATAGTAAAAAATGTCGGGATCAAAAGTCAGAAACATCAATGTACTTGCACAGGAGCGGTTTATGGCTTTAGGATCCGTACGGCATCTTTTGACTCAAACGTCTTAATATTCAGAAAGTGAGGAAATTGATATGGCACTTGACGGAACCGTCATCTCCTGCATGGCATGGGAACTGAACCATGCTCTTGCGGGCGGAAAAATCAACAAAATCGCACAGCCAGAAAAAGATGAGCTGATGCTTACTATAAAAAATAGCCGTAAACAATACCGTCTCCTTGTTTCTGCCAGTGCGAGCCTTCCGCTGGTCTATCTGACAGATCAGAACAAGACCGGTCCTATGACTGCCCCGAATTTCTGTATGCTGCTGCGTAAGCATATCGGAAGCGGACGCATCCTCAGGATCTGGCAGCCTGGCATGGAACGTATCTTAAATATGGAGATTGAGCATTTAAATGAACTGGGTGATATCTGCCGCAAGCTTCTGATCATCGAGCTGATGGGCAAGCACAGCAATATTATTTTCTGCCAGGAGGACGGCATGATCCTGGACTCCATCAAACATGTCTCCGCACAGGTCAGCTCCGTGCGTGAAGTCCTTCCGGGGCGGATGTATTTTATCCCGGAAACGCAACATAAGTACGATCCACAGACGATCACAGAAGAAGAATTTTTCAGCAGTGTCTGCCAGAAGCCGATGCCGCTCTCAAAGGCGATCTATACAACTCTGACCGGTATCAGTCCGCTGATTGCCGAAGAACTCTGCCACCGCAGCAACCTGGAGTCGGATCAGAGTGCAAATTCTTTTCAGGAGATCGAGCAGATCCACCTTTTCCATACCCTGAAACGGATGATGGAGGATCTTGAAACCCATGCTTTTATGCCGAATATTGTCTATGACGGAAAAGTTCCGCTGGAATATGCAGCCTTTTTGCTTACCCAGTATCAGGACATGCACACGGAAACTTATGATACGATGTCAGAAGTCCTGGAAAGGTATTATGCGGAAAAGAATACGATCACACGCATCCGCCAGAAATCTTCCGATCTTCGCCGTATCGTCCAAACGGCACTTGATCGCAGCCGTAAAAAATACGATCTTCAGAAAAAACAGTTAAAGGACACGGAAAAACGCGATAAATTCCGCATTTACGGAGAACTTTTAAACACGTATGGATATGAAGCAGTACCTGGAAGCAGGGAACTTTCCGCAGTGAACTATTACACCGGTGAAACGGTAAAAATACCGCTCGATCCGACACTGACTGCACAGGAAAATGCCAAAAAATATTTCGACCGTTACGGAAAACTGAAACGTACCTACGAGGCACTGGAACATCTGATTAAAGAGACAAAAGAAGAGATCCAGCATCTGGAATCCATTTCCACAGCTCTTGATATTGCCCTGAATGAAGAAGATCTGGTACAGGTCAAAGAAGAACTGACACAGTACGGCTACATCCGCCGGAAATACACCGGAAAGCGTGTGAAGATCACATCAAAACCGTTCCACTATCTTTCTTCGGATGGTTATGATATCTATGTCGGAAAAAATAATTATCAGAACGAAGAACTGACCTTTAAATTTGCCACCGGAAATGACTGGTGGTTCCATGCAAAAGGTGCCCCGGGATCGCATGTCATTGTGAAAGCAGGTCAGGGGCTGCCGCCGGACCGTACCTTTGAAGAAGCCGCAAGGCTGGCTGCCTGGTATTCCAGCCACCGCGGTGCAGACAAGGTGGAGGTTGACTATGTTGAGAAAAAACAGGTGAAAAAAGTAAACGGCGGAAAACCGGGGTTTGTGATCTATCACACCAATTATTCCATGGTGATCGATTCTGATATCAGCGGTATCCGACAGGTAAAAGAAAAATAACGCAAAAAAAGAAGCACTGCTGCATAACTACTATGCCTCGGTGCTTCTTTTTCCAAAAAACAGTAACGGAATACTGATCAGAAACGGCAGATAATACGTTGCCATGCGATACAGGATCATTGCTGCACCGCAGACGGACTTTTCTGTCATAGAGCCAAACAGCATCAGAAAGACCAGTTCCGTCGAACCTGTGCCGCCGGAACTTGGGATCACTCCGATCAGCAGCTGCATGACGGATGAAAAAGCCAGACATTCTAGAACAGAAAGTGGCAGCCTTTCTCCGGTAACTGCAAAGATGGCAACCGCAGGAAGTGCATACAGACAGGTCATTTTTACTGCATTTCGAAAAATCAGTCCTATCCACTGCTGTTTATCTTTGATTACCACACTCCCGACTCTGGAAAAATCTTCCATCTGTGCAATTCCGGCTTTTGCCTTTTCTTTGATTTTTTCTTTTTTGATATGATCGCTGCAGCGAAGCAGCCACGGTGCAAACTTCTGATTGATGCAGAACATGGTCAGAAAGAGCAGTATAGCAAAGCTGACCCCGAATCCTGTCAGCAGATAATTTTTCTCCAATCCCGAAACCTGAAAAAGAACCGTATGAAAAAAACAAAGCATCACTGCTGCATAGAGTACAATCGTCAGCTTATGTGATACATACTCCATCGTCAGGATTCCAAATGATTTCCCTGGTTTGATCTGGCTTTCCTGATACAGATCATAGATCTGGGCCGGTTTCGTCCCCGCCGCAAAGGTCGTAACATTAAAAAACACCACCATATATGCCAGGCGGATGGCCTGCCAAAAGGTACATTTTTCAAGGTTTTTCACAATCATATAATGAAGTACCCAGCCATCCAGCAGTACATAAAGATTGCCGAAGATCACAAGGATCAACAGAGCTTTTTTGTCTGCCTGGAAAAGCTGGGTTTTGATTTCACCTAAGGAATCATGAAAAATCAGGTATAAAACCAGTATCAGAAACAACGTTGCCAGAATGGCTGTTATAAAATGTTTCTTTTTATTTTTCATATCCAAAATCTATGCTGTAAAAACAGCTGTGCAAATGTTTTATTTTGCTACGATGTTTACAATCTTCTTCGGAACATAGATCTCTTTGATAATGTTTCCGGAAAGTTTGTCACCGAGAACTTCTTTTGCTTTTGCGATCGCATCTTCTTTGCTGATGTCAACCGGAATGGAGATGACTGCTTTTGTCTTTCCATTTACCTGCACCGGAATTTCGACTTCGTCATCTTTCATTGCTTCTTCATCATGAGCCGGCCATTCGTGGTGGAATACAGAATCCGTATGACCCAGTTCCTCCCAGAGCTCTTCTCCCATATGCGGTGCAAATGGTGCCAGAAGCAGAACGGCTGCTTCCAGAGTCTCTTTGTCCATGCCGCCTTCTTTCTTGGCGATCGCGATCAGGTTGTTGTTGCACTCCATGAAACCGGAAATAACCGTATTCAGGCTGAAGCCCTCCAGACGGGTTGTGATCATGTGGATCATCTTATGGCGTGCTTTGATCATTTCTTTGCTTGCTTTGATATTTTTATCTTTGTTGTCCATAACCAGGTTCCAGAAACGGGACAGGAAACGGTATACACCTTCGATACCGCGGTCATCCCACTCTGCATCCAGTTCCGGCGGACCTACAAACAGTTCGTACATTCTCAGAGAATCACAGCCATAATCGCGTACCAGATCATCCGGAGAAATGACATTTCCTTTGGACTTGCTCATCTTGATACCGTTCTTACCGGTGATCATACCCTGGTTGAACAGTTTGTGGAACGGTTCGTCAAAATCGATCACTCCGATATCGTACAGGAACTTGGTATAGAAACGAGAGTACAGAAGATGCAGTACAGCATGCTCTACACCGCCGATGTACATATCTACCGGAAGGTACTTGTCTGCTTTTTCTTTGGATACCAGTTCATTATCGTTATGTGGATCTACATAACGCAGGAAATACCAGGAAGAACCTGCCCACTGCGGCATGGTGTTTGTCTCACGTTTTGCGGCGGCACCACATTTCGGGCATTTGCAGTTTACCCAGTCTTCGATCGCTGCCAGCGGTGATTCGCCGGTACCGGTCGGTTCGTAGGATTCTACATCCGGCAGACGCAGCGGAAGCTCTTCTTCCGGAACCGGAACGTTTCCGCATTTCGGGCAGTGTACGATCGGGATCGGTTCACCCCAGTAACGCTGACGGGAGAATACCCAGTCACGCAGTTTGTAGTTTACGGTCTTGCGTCCGATACCCATCTTCTCGATGATATGCGGAGCTTCTTTTTTCAGGACTGCGGATTCCATACCGTTCCAGTCGCCGGAATTGATCATGGTTCCGGAAGCTTCGGTATAAGCTTCTGTCATGTTTTCAATTGCTTTGCCGTCTTTTGCGATAACCTGGATGATCGGGATATCAAATTTTTTAGCGAACTCAAAGTCACGGTCATCATGAGCCGGTACACACATGATCGCACCGGTACCGTAATCTGCCAGTACATAGTCGGACAGCCAGATCGGAACCTTTGCTCCGTTCAGCGGATTAGTCGCATAGCTTCCGGTAAATACACCGGTCTTTTCCTTATCCTGCATACGGTCCACGTTGGATTTCATGGATGCTGCATAGATATAAGCATCAACGGCTTCTTTCTGATCCGGTGTTGCAAGACCTGCTGCCAGTTTGTGCTCCGGAGCCAGTACCATGAAAGTTGCACCGTGAAGGGTATCCGGTCTTGTCGTATAGACTGTGATCTTTTCATCTTTTCCTTCTACCGGAAAATCTACTTCTGCACCGTAAGATTTGCCGATCCATTCAGTCTGCATTTTCTTTACTTTTTCCGGCCATTCCAGCTTGTCCAGGTCATTTAACAGACGGTCTGCATACTTTGTGATACGCAGCATCCACTGACGTAAGTTTTTCTTGGTGACCGGTGTGCCGCATCGCTCGCAGCAGCCGTTTACCACTTCTTCGTTTGCCAGACCTGTCTTACAGGAAGGACACCAGTTGATCGGAAACTCCTTTTCGTATGCAAGCCCTTCTTTGAACATTTTTACAAAGATCCACTGTGTCCATTTGTAGAAGTCCGGATCCGTGGTATTAACTTCACGATCCCAGTCATAAATAGCTGCGATCTCGTTGATCTGACGTTTGATGTTGGAAATGTTCTTTGCGGTGGAGATGGCCGGATGCTGACCGGTCTTGATTGCATAGTTCTCTGCCGGAAGACCGAATGCATCCCATCCCATCGGATGGATCAGGTAATATCCCTGCATCATTTTGTAGCGGCTCCATACATCGGAGATCACATAACCTCTCCAGTGACCTACGTGAAGACCATTTCCTGACGGATATGGAAACATATCCAGACAATAATATTTCGGCTTTTTGCCATCATCGACATTTACCGGATTTTCTTCCCATTTCTGACGCCATTTTTTTTCAATGGCTTTATGGTTATAAGGCACTGCCATTTTCTTTTCCTCCTGAAAGTTAAATTCTTATAAATAATTAAAACTATCTGTTATTTTACCCCAATATATTCGCTTTTGTCAATAGATGGCAAAAAAGTGAATTGACGCAAAAATCAGAATGAACTATAGTAATATCAGGGACAAAACGAAGCATTTGCTGCCCGGGATTGTCCGAAGTATGATAAAGGAGTTGTTTCTATTATGAGTCCACAAATCAGAAGATCTGTTTTTTTCTGGAAAAATCTGGTCGCTGCTTTTCTCTGTACCCTTGGCATTTTTTCCATGGCGATCGTCTTTACCCTGCATTTTCGCCCTCTTTATTATTTTGACATCGATCATCTTGATATTCCTGCCACGAGTGGTTATTCAGAGGAAGTGATCCGCAGAAATTACGATGAGCTGATCGACTATAATTCCATTTCTGGTCCATCCAGGCTTACATTTTCAGACTTTATGATGTCAGAAGAAGGTGAGATTCATTTTGAAGAGGTGAAACGTATTTTCCTGAATATCGAATACGCTTCCTTCGTCCTGGTCCCGCTTACGCTTCTGCTGACCGCATGGCAGATCCGAAAGAAAAATGCTCCCTTCTTTGCCGTTTTATCCGCATTTCCGACGTTCCTTGTGTTGATCGTCGGCTCGCTTGTCGCTTTGAACTGGGATTTTTGTTTTGTACTGTTCCATAAGATCCTGTTCCGCAACGATTACTGGATCTTTGACCCGGCGTGCGATCCGGTCATCACGATCCTGCCGGACGCTTACTTTCTTCACGCCGCCGCTTTGATCCTGCTGTGCGTTCTTGCAGCAAGTCTTTTCTCTTTGCTGCTCTTCCGTCTGCTTCGCAGAAAGATCAGCAATAGTGCGAAATGATCATCTGAAGGCTCTTTCTTCCACGGTATTCATTGACAGATGGATAATAGATGAAAGAAAGGGTCACTGCATTTTCCTGCCCCTGGAAACATTTTTCTGTTTCGGATTCTCCGTATTTCTGCATAATATAAGTCAGAATCTGTTCGATGTCACCAAAATACAGGGCATCCATGACGGTGCCATGCTGACTTCGCACCTGCATTTTCAGCGTGTTTCTGTTCTTTCCTAAAATCCGCATACTTAAAATATTTAGATTTTTTTCGGCAAACAAAGGCTTTTCATTTCCTTTTCCAAATGGTTCCAAAACAGAGAGTTCCTCGATCAGATGTTCGGTGACATAGCCGATCGGCATCGGTACATCGATCGTGATCTTCGGGATAAAATCTTCTTCTGTCAGTGTGGTATGCTCATTTAAAAAAGTACGGAATTTTTCCACATTTTCTTTTGGAAGCGACAGTCCGGCTGCCATCGGATGTCCGCCGTATTTTGTGTAAAGCTCTTTGCATTTTGACATTTCTTCAAACATGGAATAGGCCTCGATCGAACGTCCAGAGCCTTTGACACCGTCGATGCTGTCCGTTAGAACGAACACCGGTTTGTTGTAGCGTTCCCGGATACGCCCGGCGATGATCCCGGCCAGGCTTTCATGGCAGTCCGGAAGATAGACAACCAGGACTTTATCCTGGCTTCTGCCCTCTTTTTCAATCCACTCTATGGCTTCTTCTGCCCCCGTCTGTGTCATATCTTTTCGCTCGTCATTAAGTGCTTTCAGTTCAGCAGCCATCACATCTGCCTTTGCCCTGTCTTTCTGAAGCAGCAGGTTCAGAGAGCGTTTTGCAGTGTCCAGTCTTCCGCCAGCGTTGATGCACGGTCCCAGTACAAACCCGATATGGTAGGATTTGATCTCTTTTTCTTCCAGTCCGCAGGCACGGATCAGGGATGCCATCCCGACATTCTGTGTATGGTTCAGCCGCTTTAAACCTTCTTTGACCAGGATCCGATTTTCCCCGATCAGATCCATGACATCCCCGACGGTTGCAAAACCGGCAAACTCCAGAAATTCTTCCGTTTCTTCTTTTGGGATACCATAAGCTTCATAAAGACAGCAGATCACTTTATAGGCAACGGCTGCACCGCATAAGTGCTTGAACGGATAAGGGCAGTCTGCCTGCCTTGGATTGACTACGGCATCCGCAGGCGGTATTTCTTCCTGTACTTCGTGATGGTCGGTGATCAGAATGGTCATGCCAAGACTTTTGGCCAGTTTTGTCTGTTCCACAGCTGCAATTCCATTGTCACAGGTCAGAATGGTATCGACTCCTTCTTCATATGCATAGCGGATCAGGTGTTCGTTGATGCCATAGCCGTCTTTCATACGGTCCGGGATCTCCACATCTGCATTGGCATGACAGCGACGCAGTCCTCTCAGCAGAATAAAGGAGGCATTCACGCCATCAATATCATAATCGCCGATGATACGGATTTTTTTCTGTTCTTTTATTTTAGACATCAGAATCTCTACCAGTTTATCTGCATCTTTCAGCAGATGCGGATCATAAAAATCTTCTTTTGTTCCGTAAAGATACTGCCGGATTTCCGGTTCACCTACAATATCACGGTTTCGGATCAGCCTTGCAGTCACCTGGTCGATCCCGAATTTTTCTGCTATTGCCTGAAAATCTGCACGCTTTGCAGAGACAACCCATTTTTCCATAGTAAAAGTCCTTTCTGAAAAAAAGATGCCCTTTCGCCGAACAGAGGGAAAGAGCATCTTTTTTATTTTGAAGAAGCAGAAAACTTATTTGTTTTTGCTTTTGAATTTGGTTTTCAGTATATACCACAGCGGACCGGAAATGCATACAGAAGAGAATGCACCGGCAACGATACCAACAATCAGAGGTGCTGCAAATTCACGGATCGACGGAACACCGAGAATGAACAATGCTGCGATCGTGATGAACGTTGTCAGAGAAGTATAGATACTTCTTGTAAGAGTCTGTGTGATACTTCTGTTTACGATCTCTTTAAGTGCTTCGTCACTGTGTTTCTTTGAGTTACCCAGGTTCTCGCGGATACGGTCAAAGATAACAATAGATGCGTTGATAGAGTATCCGATGATCGTCAGCATGCAGGCAATAAATGTATTACCGACAGAGATTCTGGCGATCGCATAGAATGCCAGCACGATCAGTACGTCGTGGAGCAGAGCCAGAACGGCACTTGCACCGAAACGGATATCTTTGAAACGCAGCCAGATGTAGATCAGCATGCAGATAGCTGCAATGATAACCGCAACGATTGCATCCTGACGCATTTCATTACTTACGGTAGAAGAAATGCTTTCTGCGGTGATTGTGGATTCATCCACACCAAATTTTTCATTCAGTTTCTGGCTAAGCTCGGTTCTCTCATCCAGAGACAGTTCTCTTGTCTTGATGATAACCTGATTGGAACCGCTTACCTTGGTAGCCTGGATATTTGCATCGCCGGTTACTTCCTGTACAACCGGTTTTACTTTTTCATCGATCTCTTCGATGGAGTAATCTTCGTTGAAGGTTACGTTTGTAGAAGTACCGCCCATAAACTCAAGGCTGTAGTTCAGTGCTTTTCCACTGCCCTGGCTGTGGATCAGCATGGCAACCGGACCGGAGATCATGCATACGATCGCGATTGCAAAGAATACCTTCTTATGTTTCAGGAAATCAATGGTGTTATGTTTTTTCGGGCATCCATAATATTTCACATCCTGGAATCCGAGAGCATAAAATGCCTTTGCCAGATATCTGGAGATAACCAGTGCGGAGAACATGGACAGGATGATACTCATTGCCAGTGTGTATGCGAAACCTTTTACAGAACCGGTTCCCATGATGCCCAGCACGATCGCTGCGATCAGGGTTGTGATATTTCCGTCCAGGATTGCAGACAGAGCTTTTTTGAAACCGATATCGATCGCACTTTTCACGGATTTACCGGCTGCGATTTCTTCACGGATACGTGCATAGATGATAACGTTTGCATCGACCGCCATACCGATACCAAGGATGATACCTGCGATACCCGGCAGAGTCAGTGTGATATCAAATGCATTTAAAGTAACCAGTGTCAGTACGGTGTACAGCAGCAGAGAGATCGCTGCAACAACACCTGGCAGCAGGTAAACAACCATCATAAAGATGCAGACAAGTGCCAGACCGATCGCTCCTGCTTTTAAGCTGGTGGAAATTGCGGCTTCCCCAAGCTGAGCACCTACAACGTTGGAACGCAGCTCCTGCAGTTCTAGGGACAGAGAACCGATACGGATGGAAGAAGCCAGATTTTCTGCTTCCTGTGCATCTGCCATACCGGTGATGACAGCAGAACCGTCTGTGATCGCACTCTTTACGGTCGGAGCACTGATGACATCTCCATCGTATACAATATAGATGGATTTGCCGATATTTTCTGAAGTTGCAGTTGCAAAGGCTGCGGCACCTGCACTGTCAAACTCCAGTTTTACAACGTTCTCATTGTTTTTCAGGTTATCCTGCTGAACGCCTGCTTCTGCGGATGCGACCTGGCTTCCGTCTACGACAACAGTGCCGTCTTCCAGCTGGAACTGAAGGGAACCTGGTTTGCCAAGTTCTTCAAGAATGGTATTTGCATCGGATACACCAGGGATTTCGATGTTGATACGGTTAGTACCTTCCTGGTAAACCTGTGCTTCTGTGCTGTAGCCGTCAACACGCTGCTGCAGCTTGTAAATCGTGTCTTTCATATCTTCGGCAGACGGATTTTCATCACCCACTACCTCATACGTGATACTTACACCGCCGGACAGGTCCAGACCAAGTGTGATGTTTTTGGCAGCTCCCGTTCCGGTAGGTCCGAAGCCGACAGCTGTGGTGTAGGTCAAAAGCCCAAGAAACAGGGCAATCGCAACGACTACACCAATCGCTTTGTTCTTTTTCATGTTTCTTAATTCTCCTTTTCCTCGGCAGCGAGTGCTGCCTTTATCATGATCGCGCATTCGATACGCTTCCGCTGCAATTCACATCCGATATCATATGCATCGTTGATGGATTTGTGGAAATTCCAGGAGTTCGCCGCACATCCGCCGCTGCAGTAGAATTTTGCAAAACAGTTTTTGCACTTTTCTTTTGCATAGACATTGCAGTTTTTAAACTCAGCCTGGATCTGTGGTGTTTTGATACCTTCCTCCACATTTCCCATCAGGAACTGTTCTTCCCCGACGAACTGATGACACGGATAAAAATCACCCCACGGTGTGACAGCGAGGTATTCTGTTCCGGAGCCGCATCCGGAGAGGCGTTTGTAAACGCATGGACCTCCCGTCAGGTCTATCATAAAATGGAAGAAATTGAATCCCCTTCCTTCCTTATGACGCTTGATCATTTCCTTTGCCAGTCTGTCATATTCTTCGCAGATTGCCGGAATATCTTCTTCCCGCAGTGCGTACTCCTCTTCCGGCTGAGCAACAACCGGCTCCACGGAGATCTGTTTGAAGCCTAGATCTGCCAGATGCAGGACATCGGATGCAAAATCCAGGTTGTGTCTGGTAAAGGTCCCTCTTACATAATATTTATCCTGATGTCTGCTCTCCGCAAATTTTTCAAATTTCGGGAGAATCAGGTCATAGCTTCCTTTTCCTTTGCGGAACGGACGCATGTAGTCGTGTACTTCTTTTCTGCCGTCGATGCTGAGTACGACATTTGCCATCTCACGGTTACAGAACTCCATAACCTCATCGTTTAACAGAACGCCGTTTGTAGTCAGTGTAAAACGGAAATTTTTGTTATGGATCTTCTCCTGCTCTCTTCCGTATGCAACCAGGTCTTTTACTACCTGCCAGTTCATCAGCGGCTCCCCGCCAAAGAAATCCACTTCCAGATTTCTTCTGCTTCCGGAATTTGCGATCAGGAAATCCAGTGCTTTTTTGCCGACTTCGTAGCTCATCAGGGCACGACGGCCATGATACTCACCTTCTTCTGCAAAGCAGTAACGACAGGCGAGGTTACAGTCGTGAGCAATGTGCAGGCAGAGTGCCTTCACAACAGTCGGACGGTTTTTAAATGCGTCGATTGCATTTTCATAGATATCTTCGGTAAACAGTGCCCCGGCTTCTTCCAGTTCATGACATTCTTCCAGTGCTTCTTCGATCTCTGCCGGAGCATAGCTGTTCGCAAGTGCTTTTAAGATCTCTTCTTTTGATTCTTTTTTTTCGAGGTATGGCAGTACATCGTACACCACATCATCTACGATATGTACGGAACCGCTGTTTACATCCATAACGATGTTAAAGCCGTTGCTTTTATATTGATGGATCAACCCGTAATCCCCTTTCAGTTCTCCAGACGCTAAGAAACAGCGAGCAAGATGCCCGCTGCTTGCTTGTATGTCCTGTTATTATTTATTGCTTTCGCAGCTCTGATTTCCTACGGTGCAGGATGTCTTACATGCGGACTGGCAAGATGTCTGACATTCGCCGCATCCGCCTTTCTTTACTGTGTTCTGCAGACTTTTGGTATTTAATGTCTGAATATGTTTCATATTATCGCCTCCTTATCTTCGCTTACGCGGAAATTTAATTAGATTATAACATAATGTTCACAATAGTAAAAGCATTTTTTTTACAATAACACAACTTTTTCACAAATCCATGTTATAATAAGACACAATCATAGGATCGGCAACTGCGATCCGCATCCATTTTAATACAGTCGAAAGGAATAATTTAACTATGAAAAAGAAAGTTGCAACAGCTGCCATTGCAGCAATGACCATGACATTTCTGGCAGGGTGTTCTTCCAGGGGCACTTATGCCAAATACCTGACACTTGGCGAATACAAAGGTCTGAGCGTCACCAAAGTAAAAACGGAAGTAACCGATGACGTTGTGGAGGCTGAGATTGAAAGTGCCCTGGATGAAAATGCGGAGTATACGGATGTAGACCGTGCCGCAAAAGACGGCGATCAGGTAAACATTGACTTCGACGGAAGCATTGACGGAGAAGCATGGGATTCGGATACCGACTACGATCTGGTGATCGGTTCGGAGGATTTCCAGCCGGAGTTCGAAGAACATCTGATCGGTGCAAAAGCCGGCGATAGACTGGAATTTACGATCACGCTCTCGGATGATTACGATGATGATTACGCCGGAAAAGATGCAGATTTCAAAGTAACGGTCAATGCGGTGCAGGAGATCAACGTTCCGGAACTGAATGACGATTACTGCAAGAAGTACACCGACTATGATACCGTTGATGAATACCGTGCCGGTGTCAGAAAAGAGCTGGAAGAATATTATGATGAGACAAACACCGAGACGGCCCAGAATGATCTGCTCTCCCAGATCCTTGAAAACTCCAAAGTTTCCGGTTATCCGCAGGATCTCTACGATAAATGCAAAGAAGAATATGATGCCAACAACCAGATTCTTGCAGACATGTTTGGTACCGATGTCTCTGACATTGCAGGCTCCGAAGATGACGTCAAGAGTGCCGTAGAAGAAATGGTTTATACGGAAATGCTGACGACCGCGATCGCAGAAAAGGAAAATATCGCCGTTTCGGATGATGAATATACCGACTACGTCAACTCCGTCTATGAGGACAGCGGCTACACTTCCGCAGAAGAATATGAAGAAGATTACACCAAAGACGAGACACTAAATACCATCCTCTATAATAAAGTTATGGATTTTCTGATGCAGAATGCAACCGTTACCGAAGTTTCTGAGGACGAGTACTATGAAGAAGATACCGAGATGGATGAGGAAGCGTACGATACCGAAGAAATCACGGAAAATGAGACAGATGCCGAAGATTTGGAGATGACAGAGTAATGTCCCAAAAAAAGAAAAGTATGTTGTTATTTCTGGTAGTTGCCCTCCTTCTTGTCCTGTCGCTTGTTGCTGTCTTTTTTCTGAACAGCCACAACGAACAGGGCGAGATCGCCCGTATTTATCAGGACGGTAAGCTGATCCGCGAAGTGTCACTGACCGATGTTGCCAGTCCTTATGAATTTCAGGTGGAGGCTTCGGATGGCGGCTACAACCTGATCCGGGTAGAAAAAGGGGCAATCGGCATCAAAGATGCCGACTGCCCGGACAAAATCTGCCAGCAGAGAGGCATGGTGTCGGATACCGGATATCCGGTCACCTGCCTGCCCCACAAGCTGGTTATTCAAATTGAACGCCTTACTGCCGCCTCCGATGGTATCGATGCGGTCGTGCAGTAAGAATCCTACTCTTCTCCCGCTCTTGCAGCGATCTCCTTATCCATGATATCTTTCGGTGCCTGCTCATAGCGTGCAAACTCATATGCGAAATCGCCGCTTCCACCTGTCATGGAACGTAACGTTGTGCAGTAGCCGTAAAGCTCCATCATCGGGATGTCCGCTTCTACGATCTGATTGCCTTTATGATCTGGATTCATGCCAAGCACACGGCCACGGCGTTTGTTCAGATCACCCATCACGTCTCCGGTAAATTTATCCGGAACGGTGACTTTCAAAGATGCGATCGGCTCCAGCAGTACTGGTGATGCCTCAAGGAATCCTTTTTTAAATGCCTGAATGGATGCGGTCTTGAATGCCATTTCAGAGGAGTCAACCGGATGATAGGAGCCATCATAAAGAATGGCTTTTACACCGACAACCGGGTAACCTGCCAGAGGTCCCTTTAATACAGCTTCCTGGACACCTTTTTCTACAGCCGGGAAGTAGTTCTTCGGAACGGCTCCGCCGACCACTTCCTGTTCGAATGCATAAGGTGTTTCCAGATCTCCCAGCGGCTCAAAACGCATCTTGACGTGACCATACTGTCCATGTCCGCCGGACTGCTTTTTGTATTTAGCTTCCACATCGGCACTCTTGCGGATCGTCTCACGGAATGCAACCTTTGGTCTTTCCAGTTCAATCTCGATCTTGTACTTCGTGAGCAATTCGCTCTGAATCATCTCAAGATGCTGGTCGCCCATACCATAGAGCAGTGTCTGACGGTTCTCAGAATCATTGACCACTTTCATTGTCAGATCTTCGTGGGAAATCTTCTGAAGTGCCTGAGCTACTTTATCCTCGTCCCCTTTGTTTTTTGCACGGTAGCGTTTGTAAGTATATGGAATGGAAACTTCGATCTTGCCGTAACGGATCGGTGTTGCCTTAGTAGAAAGGGTATCGCCGGTACGTGCCTTGTCGAGTTTGGCGATCGCCCCGATGTCTCCGGCATGAAGCTCTGGAATCTCGATCGGTTTGCTTCCTTCAAATACATACAGCTTATTCAGCTTCTGTTCTGCATCTTTGTCAATATTGAAAATGACATCATCACTCTTGATAACGCCGGATTTCACTTTGATCATAGAATATTTTCCGATGAACGGATCGACGATCGTCTTAAATACCTGTGCGGATTTTGCTTTTGCAAAATCATAATTTGCTTCAAAAATCTCGTTTGTCTTTGTATTGATGCCGGCTACACTGCGTTTGTCCGGACTTGGGAAATACTGAACAATGTCATCTAAAAGATTTGCCACGCCGCGGAGCTGAACCGGTGAGCCCATCGCTACCGGAACGATATCGCCGCTGGAAACGTTCTGTGTCAGTGCCATCATGATCTCATGCACGGAGAACTCTTCTCCTGCAAAATAGCGATCCATAAACTCTTCGCTTGTCTCTGCAACTGCTTCCAGCAGAGTTTCTCTATATTTTTCAAGATATTCATCCAGATATTCAGGAATCGGACATTCTTCTTTCTGGCCTTTTTCCAGCCATTTTCTTCCTGCTTTCTTTACTACGTTGACATATCCTGTAAATTTCTCATTCTCACGGATCGGGAAGTGGATCGGTGCGATCTTCTTTCCGAACTGTTCCGTCAGATCTTCGGTGATCTTTCGGAAACTTGCATTGTCAAAATCCATATTTGTGATAAAAATCATGCGTGGGAGACTGTATTTCTCACACAGAGCCCATGCCTTCAAAGTACCAACTTCTACGCCGTTCTTTCCGTTTACAACGATCACGGCTGCATCTGCTGCCGCTGCTGCTTCTTCTGCTTCTCCTACAAAATCAAAATAACCAGGTGCATCCAGAATGTTCACCTTTACATCGCCCCAGGCGATCGGTACTAAAGAAGTGCTGATCGAGAATTTTCTCTTGATCTCTTCTTTGTCAAAGTCACTGATAGTATTACCGTCCGTCACATTTCCCAGTCTGCTTGTGATACCGCCAAGATACGCCATGGCTTCAACCAGACTGGTTTTGCCCGAGCCTCCATGCCCAAGGAGCACGACATTTCGAATTCTGTCTGTTGTGTAAACTTTCATGCTATTATCCTCCAATACAATTTATTCTTGATCTGCTCAAGTGCTTATGGGTATATTCTACTAAAAGATTTGAAGTTTTTCAAGCTTTTTATTCAAAATATACAAGTTTTTTACAAGTTTATCGAAATATGGTATATGAATCTGCTATTTTTCTTTTGAATTGTTCTTTTTATACAAACAATATAGACAATGCAAGATATCAAGCTGAAATTTTTTGTCATTACCACACAATAATTTCTGCATTTTCACTTTAACGTGGAAAAGTGTTGACATTCTATTTTGGCAATAGTAAAATAAAAGCCAGCAAAAATGAAGAAAGACTGCCGATTTTTCGGCATGCGATGAGGATGAAGAAATGGAAACAACCTTTACTGCCGGGTTTATTGGCCTTGGCCTGATCGGCGGCTCCATTGCCCGGGCTTTGAAAAAATATTATCCGGATGTGCAGATACTGGCACACACGAGAAGCCGCCATACAACCGAATACGCACTGGAACATGGCATCATTGATGAGATCTGTGATACAGTCGATGAACGATACTGCAAGTGCGATTACATTTTTTTATGTGCACCTGTGGAATGCAATGCTTCTTATCTGGGACTGCTGAAGCCGTATCTGAAAAAAGGATGTATTCTTACGGATGTCGGAAGCACAAAGACCAACATCCATAAAAAGGTAGAAGAACTGGGTCTGGAAGAATATTTCATCGGCGGACATCCTATGGCAGGTTCTGAGAAGACCGGAATCGAAAATGCCAAGGCTCTTCTTCTGGAAAATGCTTACTATGTTCTGACACCGGCTGCCAAAGTAACCGGTGAAATGGTCGAGCGATACCGTGACCTGGTGGCATCTTTAAAAGCGATCCCTCTGATCCTTACCTATGAAAAGCATGATTATGTTACGGCTGCGATCAGCCATCTTCCGCATATCATTGCTTCGTCCCTGGTCAATCTGGTCAAAGACTGCGATTACGAGGACGGAACGATGAAGAAAGTGGCGGCAGGCGGCTTTAAGGATATCACAAGAATCGCATCTTCTTCTCCGGAGATGTGGGAACAGATCTGTTCTGCCAACAGTGAAAATATTCTTTCCGTGTTAGATGAATATATCAACAGCCTGATCGAGATCAAATTTTCACTTGCGGAACATAATACACACTGTATCCATGATTTGTTTGAGACATCCAGGGATTATCGCAACTCGATCTCTGATTCCGGAAGCGGTCCAATCCCGAAAGCCTACTCGATCTACTGTGACATGGTGGATGAGGCCGGCGGGATTGCCGCACTTGCTACAATCCTTGCCACAAACGGTATCAGTATCAAAAACATCGGTATCGTACATAACCGTGAATTTGAAGAAGCAGTGCTCCACGTAGAATTTTATGAAGAAATGGCAAAAATAAAGGCAGCAGAGCTGCTTCGCAAATATCGTTATACTATATATGAAAGATAAAACAGGAGGCTTTGATGGAATTTCATAAAACAGAAAAACCGCTTCGCGGTGAAATTACCATTCCCGGTGATAAATCGATCTCACACCGCAGCGTTATGTTCGGTGCGATCAGTCAGGGAAGAACAGAAATCACAAATTTTCTTCAGGGACAGGACTGTCTGTCAACTATTTCCTGTTTCCGAAAAATGGGGATTGAAATTGAAAATACTTCAGAACGAATTCTGGTTCACGGACGCGGGCTGCATGGCCTTACTGCTCCGACGGAAATCCTGGATGTCGGAAACAGCGGTACCACAACAAGGCTGATCTCAGGTATTCTCGCCGGACAGGATTTCACATCCGAACTGACCGGAGATGCATCGATCCAGAAACGTCCGATGGGACGCATCATCAGACCGTTATCCATGATGGATGCCACGATTGAAAGTATCAAAGGAAACGGATGTGCACCGCTTCGCATCAGCGGACACGCTTTAAAGGGGATCCATTACCAGTCACCGGTCGCATCTGCCCAGGTAAAATCCAGCATTCTGCTGGCAGGACTTTATGCTGACGGCAAAACTTCTGTGACCGAGCCGGCATTATCCAGAAACCATACGGAGATCATGCTTCGTTCTTTCGGAGCTACGGTCACTTCTGAGGGGACTACCGCATCGATTCTGCCGGATCCGGATCTTCATGGACAGAAAATAGAAGTGCCTGGCGATATCTCTTCTGCTGCGTATTTTATCGTGGCTGCACTGATTGTTCCGGGATCGGAAATCCTGATCAAAAACTGCGGCATCAACGAGACAAGAGATGGCATCTTACGTGTCTGCCGTGCAATGGGAGCGGATATCACCGTCCTGAATGCACATACATCTGGTGGTGAGGCAGTTGCAGACCTTCTGGTACGCTACACGCCGGATCTGAAAGGCTGTGTGATCGAAGGAGATATCATTCCGACGCTGATCGATGAAATACCGGTCATTGCTGTTTTAGCTGCATTTGCAGATGGAACAACTACGATCCGAAATGCTGAAGAATTAAAAGTAAAAGAATCCAACCGCCTGGATATCATGGTGCATCATTTAAGTGAAATGGGATGTGATATCACAGGAACCGAAGATGGCATGATCATAAATGGAGGCAAAACGCTTCAAGGAGCCGTTCTTGACAGTTTTCTGGATCACCGCATCGCCATGTCCTTTGCGATTGCTTCTCTGGCATGCGAAAGCACTCTGACGATCCGGCGTGCCGACTGTGTCAACATCAGCTATCCTGCTTTTTATCAGGATCTTGAACGTCTTTGCCGATAAAAGTAAGAATCTTCTGATGCAGAACTGCATTTTCTTTTTTCAAGGAAACAGGTTTTGCTTCTTTATTTAAGAAGCAATGCCTGCTTTTTCCGGTTGTACATAATTTCCCATCTTTCTGATGATAAATTTCATAGCAAAATTCCAGAACGATCCCATTATACTTTGCAGCTGTCACTTTGATATCCACAAGATCATCAAAATGGACCATCTGACGATAAGTTGCTTCAACTCCAAGCACCGGAACGATGATGCCCTGTTTTTCCATTTCACGGTACGAAATCCCGCAGTGCCGCATCCAGTCGATCCGTGCTTCTTCAAACCAGCGGATATAGTTGGAATGATGTACGATGCCCATCTGGTCCGTTTCATAATACTGTACTCTGTGTGTATACATACAAAATCCACCCCTTATCAGATTAGCCCATAATGTTTCATGGCAAATGCAATGCCGTCCTCTTCTACCGTTTTCGTTACAAATTCCGCATACGGTTCCAGAACATTACTGTGTACGCCCATGGCAACGGCATGTTTTACATACTGAAACATCGGAAGATCGTTGCTGCTGTCCCCGAACACATAGGCGTTTTCCATTGGAATGTTCATGTGTTCCAGAATATAGGCGATGCCGCTGGCCTTTGAAAAGCCCTTTGGGACAACTTCGAAAAATCCGTTCTGGCGGTCGATCAGATCCATATCTTTTCCAAGATTTGCCTTGATCGCCGCAAGATTGGTCTTTTGATCATAATAAAACACAAATTTATCATAATCAAAACGATCCTGTTCTATGTAGGTTTCGATTCCAAGACCCATCGGTGCGAAATAACGCCTGGTGTGTTCGATCCCTTCAAATCTGGTTATCCGCTTTGAAAAATAGCAGTCGTCCGTTGCTTCGAGGATCGGTTCTGCATGATTCTCCTGAAGCACACGGATAATCTCTCTTCCTCTTTTATGCGGTATAATACGGGAGAACATCACTTCATCGCCAAGCATGATGTAGGTGCCGCATCCACACAGATATCCGGAAAACGGTGCACGTTTTAATTCCATCGGAACGCTGCAGTAGCATCTGCCGGTATTGATAAAGGTCAGATTTCCAAGTTCAATCGTTTTTTTTAGAGCATCGAGTGCACTGTACGGTATCTTTCCGGTCACATCACTTAAAAGCGTGCCGTCGATATCAAAAAATAATGCATTTCTCATGTTTCGTATCCTTCCTGAAATAAAGAATTGGTATGCTGTCTTTTCGGCAGCATTATACTATGCATCAAAAGATGCTGCAAAGTTTTTCTTATACTTTTGCATCAAAAAAAGCTGCCGGCTGACTTTTTGCTGTCAGCCAGACAGCGAACTTTTCATTCCCAGAATGCCGTTTCCTGCCTTTTGATTCCTGGCCAGGCCAGGTGGGTATCCGCAGCCGTATCCGTTGTCTTCCATTTACAAAAAACGGCATGACATTGTATAAAGCAATATAGGATTCCCTGTTATAACATTGCAGGTTCAAAATAACAGGAGTGTCGCACATCCCAGGTGGATTTCTCACTGACTTTATTATACTCCAGTATATCCGATTTTTCAACTGAAAATTCAAGCAATTTTAGTTTCACTGTTCCCGCATGATGATACTGATCACATAACGGTTGTTCGGAAGATCCATATGTGTGATATTATCCAGACGAATCAGATCAACATCTACCCACAGCTGTTCTGCTGCAATCATAATGTTTGCAAGCATGATGCCGAAATCAAATTCGTTGTATTTGCCAATCAGTCTGCGATGAGCGACAGTCTGTTTGGAAAAGACATGGACACGGTTTTCATAAACGACAAAACGCCATGGCTGACTGTTAAATGCAGATGGTGCCAGTCTGGCCACTTCCAGAAATTCTTTTACAAATCTTCTCGGAGGTTCTTTGACAGCACAGAGATCTTCCATGGATTCCCTTTTGGCATCTTCCTGATTCCGCACCATATCTACTTTCGGATATCCAATTGCCATCAGGATGACGCATCGCATGCCCTCTTTTGGCATTTCGCCTTTCAGATGTCCCATACCCTGGAAGCAGCTTCCAACACCTTTTGAAAACAGATAAAGCGAGATCTGCTGCATGATATAGCCGGCATTCATATCCGCTCTTTCTTTGTCCTCTGTATAGATCACAAGATAATAGGGAGCTGCTACATTGATAATACCGCCCAGCCTGGACTTTGCTTTTTTACTGCCCTGTGTATCGATCAGTTCGATGCTGGTCTCGATCCCCGGGAACAGCGGTTCCATTTCATGGTAAAACTGGATCATCCCTTCCAGAATACTTGTCTCTACTTTATCCTTGCGAAAATTTCTGATTGATTTGCGTGTGTACACTGCTTCGTATAGCGTCATTTTGTCTCTCCTGCACTTTCAGCATCTTGTTAATAACTTGTAACAATATTGTAACATAGTTATTTAAATTTTCAACTACTTTTTTTATATTTTCCTGTATACTGAAGTTATAAGGTGTTTGGTACAAAGCGTCTCATCCAGAAAGCAAGAATGACATTTTGACCTTTTGATCCTGGCATCATTATAATTATGTATTTGGATTTTTTACAGACAAGGGGGTTTTTGTATGAGCAAAAAGCGAATCATTACCATTTCAAGAAGTTTCGGAAGCGGTGGTCGCATGATCGGTGAGGAACTGGCCAGAAGACTGGAGTATCATTTCTATGACCGCAATCTGCTGGATCTTCTCTCAGAGAAGACCGGTATCAGTGAACAGGGGCTGGAAAGTGCGGACGAGAAACTGCCGCAGAAGATTCTGGATCACTATGTTCCGACCAGAGTAACGGACTATAATACCAGCCACTATCTGTTCCGCATGGAAAGTAAACTGATCGAGGAGCTTGCAGAAAAGGAATGCTGTGTTTTTATCGGAAGGCTTGCAGACTGGATTTTAAAAGACCGCGACGATGTGCTGAACGTATTTATTACGGCACCGGATGAAGACCGCATCCAGCGTATCATGGAAACAGAAGATGTTACGCAAACTCAGGCAGAGAAACTGATGGTGCAGATTGATAAAATGCGGAACAATTATTATTCTTATTTTACAGACCGCAAATGGCAGCATACGAAAGACCGTGACATCATCGTCAACAGTTCGCTTCTTGGCATTGAAGGAACGGTAGGTATGCTGGAGTATATTGTAAATGCATCAAATTGAGTTCGGATAAGAAAGGTTGTCAAATGTGCAAATGAAACTGCATTGCAAAATATAGTGCGTAAAATAATACAGCCATGATGAACTCGAAAACAAATCGCTCTGACGGTAGCAAGGCTTCCGTCGTGAGATTGTTTTCGAATCATCATGGCGTCCTATTTTTATAAAACTATTTTTATGGCGTTCCTTTGCACATTAAGAAAATCTCCGCCACATCTTTATTTTGCATCCTTCGGCACATCTTTGATGCTGAAGCTGATGCGTCCCATCTTGTCTTTTCCAAGGCATACAACTTTCACAACATCGCCCAGTGTCAGAACGTCTTCTACATGGTTGATACGCTCTTTTGCGATCTTGGAGATGTGTACCATACCTTCTTTTCCAGGAGCGAACTCAAGGAAAGCACCGAACTCTTTGATGCTGATGACTTTACCGGTGTAGATCTGTCCCTGCTCGTAATCGGTTACGATGATGTTGATCAAATCAACGGCTTTCTGCATCATGGCAGCGTCGGTTCCGCAAATGGAGACAGCACCTTCATCGGAAATATCAATCTTCACACCGGTCTCTTCGATGATCGCATTGATCGTTTTTCCTCTCTGTCCTACAACATCACCGATCTTTTCCGGATCGATCTTGATCTGGATGATCTTCGGTGCGTACTCGCCAACACTCTTACGCGGCTCTGCAATGGCTTTTGCCATGACTTCATCCATGATGTACATTCTTGCTTCGCGTGTTCTTGCGATAGCTTCTTCGATGATCGGTCTGGTAAGTCCGTGGATCTTGATATCCATCTGGATCGCTGTGATACCTTTCTTTGTACCTGCTACCTTGAAGTCCATGTCTCCAAAGAAATCTTCCAGTCCCTGGATGTCTGTCAGAACGATGTAATCATCATCGCTCTCACCGGTTACCAGACCACAGGAAATACCTGCGACTGCAGATTTGATCGGTACACCGGCTGCCATCAGGGACATGCTGGATGCACAGATACTTGCCTGTGAAGTAGAACCGTTGGATTCAAAAGTCTCGGATACGGTACGGATCGCATATGGGAATTCCTCTTCGCTTGGAAGAACCGGAACGAGTGCTCTCTCTGCCAGTGCTCCGTGACCGATTTCACGTCTTCCAGGTCCTCTGGAAGGCTTTGTCTCCCCTACGGAGTAGCTTGGGAAGTTATAATGATGCATATAACGTTTGGAAATAACGTTTTCATCCAGCCCATCCAGTCTCTGAGCTTCGGAAAGAGGAGCCAGTGTGCAGACGTTGCAGATCTGTGTCTGACCTCTGGTGAACATGGCAGAACCATGTACTCTGGGGATCAGGTCCACTTCTGCTGCCAGCGGACGGATCTGGGTGATAGCACGTCCATCCGGACGTTTGTGGTCTTTTAAGATCATCTTGCGGACAGTCTTCTTCTGATACTGAT
>NZ_JBKVNQ010000026.1:0-35466 GCF_046967715.1 Hominisplanchenecus sp. | reverse complement strand
AGATCCGGTGCGTATGTATCTGAAAGAGATCGGAAACGTGCCGCTGCTGACCACCGAGCAGGAGGTAGAGCTTGCAAAGCGTGTGGAAGCAGGAGATGAAGAAGCAAAGAAACAGCTGACGGAAGCCAATCTTCGTCTGGTAGTCAGCATTGCCAAAAAATATGTCGGTCGTGGAATGCCGTTTCTGGATCTGATCCAGGAAGGAAATATGGGACTGATGAAAGCCGTTGACAAGTTTGACTATACCAAAGGTTATAAGTTCAGTACCTATGCGACATGGTGGATCCGTCAGGCGATCACCAGAGGTATCGCAGATACCGGAAGAACGATCCGTGTGCCGGTACATATGGTAGAGACCATCAACAAGACACTTCGTATGACCAGAACGCTGCTTCAGGAGCTTGGCCGTGAACCGACCCCGGAAGAAGTTGCAGAGAGATTGAATGTCTCTGTGTCACGTGTAAGAGAAGTTCTCAAAATCTCCAGAGATCCGGTATCACTGGATACTCCGATCGGAGAAGAGGATGACAGTCATCTGGGAGACTTTATCGAGGATGATTCCGCACTTTCACCGGCAGATTCCGCAGCATTTTCCATGCTCAGAGCAGAGCTTGCAACAGCACTGGAGTCTCTGACAGACAGAGAGCGTCAGGTTGTTAAACTGAGATTTGGTCTGGAAGACGGAAGAGCAAGAACACTCGAAGAAGTCGGAAAAGAGTTCAACGTAACACGTGAGCGTATCCGTCAGATCGAAGCCAAGGCTTTGCGGAAACTGCGTCACCCGTCCAGAAGTAAGCGATTAAAAGATTTTCTGATCTGAGAGCTGAAGTCCGGCAAACCGCAGACAGGAAATAAAAGAGGGCACAGGATTTTACTCCTGTGCCTTTTTCAGTTAACCATCAATACGTTTTTTGAAAGCAGGCAGCTGCTCACGGCGAAGCGGCAGGGCAGTACTGGTCGGATTTAACAAAAAACCTTTTGCATCTTTCACCAGGAACTTCTCCAGATCATCAAATTTCACGACAACCGGACGAAGTCTTTTCTTCGGATCAAACCTCTGAAGCTCGTATCCGTCTGTGAAGATAGCCTGATACATCTCGCCGTTCTGATTGTTGACATACGGAACACGGATGTTATTTTTTTTCTTTGGCTGTTCTTCTTCTGTTTCTGATTCTTTGGCTTCTTCGATGTTTCCGTCTTCCGTGTTGCCGTCAGGATTTTCTGCTTTACTGTCAGCATCTTTTTCGCTTTCGTCTACAATAATACCGCTTAAGAAACGGCCGCGTACCAGATTGGCAACCAGTTCTTCGTCCATTGCCCGCAGATCAGCTTTTTCTTTTTCTTCCTCGCTGACCGGACGACGCATCTCCTGCAGGAAATACAGGGAAGTGAGCATCAGCTCCGGATTGATGACAGGACGCTGTTTTTCCGGAAGTTCGTCCGGATTATGTCTTCTGTGAACGATCGCTTCAAGAGCGAGAGAGGTTTCCGTATCATTGTCATGCAGTACCACGCCGTTGACACCGAGAGCGTAGAGTGTACCGTAGAAATGAAGGAACTGCTCTGCTGCTACTCTTACGGATACCACCGGGATTTTTTCCTGCTCATTTTTTGCAACAACATAAGCATGTGCTGCCTCAGCGTCTGAGAAGATATGTATCTGGTCATCGAAAGATTCTTCGTTACAGGTTACATAAGGATGCTTGGTGGACTGGGAGAAAATAACGAACATCTCTGGAAGTCCCTGAAGTTTTTTGATGATAAAGCTGTTATCTATTGCCATTTGTGTACACCTCATATTCTTTCTGTTATAGTGATTTTGGGATGTGAAAGATGCCGGTATTTATGCAACTTTCACAATTATTGAGACCCTACTGACAGTCATTGTACCATATTTCCCAATAAAAGAAAATATAAAAATTTATGATATTTCGTTGAAAAACATAAAGAAATCCGCCATTGACTTTCGAAAAAGAAAAGAATATGATGAAAGCTAATGAAATAAGGAAGGAATTGTAAAAATGAAAAAAGGAAATCTGAGAAGTTCCGCATTGCTTTTACTGACGGCATGCATCTGGGGCGTGGCGTTTGTTGCCCAGAGCGTGGGGATGGAGTATGTCGGACCGTTTACCTTCAACTTTGTGAGAAGTATTCTGGGAGGACTGGTGCTGATCCCGTGTATTTTTTTCCTGAAGCGGGAAAAAAAGGCAAAGGCAGAAAAAGTCAGCGAAGAGGAAAAAAAAGCACAGCGAAAAACACTGCTGGCCGGCGGGATCTGCTGTGGTGTCGCCCTGTGCCTGGCAAGCAATTTCCAGCAGATCGGCATCCAATATACAACCGTCGGAAAAGCCGGTTTCATTACAGCGTGTTATATTGTGATCGTTCCGGTGATCGGACTTTTTATGAAGAAGAAATGCAGTCCGATGATCTGGCTGTCGGTGCTTCTGGCAGTTGTGGGTTTGTATCTGCTTTGCATAAACGAACAGTTTTCAATTGGATACGGAGATATTCTGGTATTTGTCTGTGCGATTCTGTTTTCGGTACATATCCTGATCGTGGATTATTTTTCGCCGAAGGTGGACGGTGTGAAGATGTCCTGCATCCAGTTTCTGGTGTGCGGTCTGTTATCCGGCATTGCGATGCTCTTTGCGGAACAGCCGCAGTTATCCGCAGTGCTTCTGGCGTGGAAACCGATCGCTTATGCCGGTATCATGTCCTGCGGTGTCGGTTATACCCTTCAGATCGTCGGTCAGAAAGGGATGGATCCGACCATTGCATCGCTGATCCTCAGCCTAGAGTCCTGTATTTCTGTGCTGGCTGGATGGCTGCTGCTTGGCCAGACCTTAAGTATGCGGGAAGGACTTGGCTGTGTTGCCATGTTTGCGGCGATCATTCTGGCTCAGCTTCCGGCGAAGGAGTCTTGAGTGCATTTTTGCGATACTCCCGCGGTGTGCATCCCATTTCGGATTTGAAAATTTTAGAAAAATAGCAGGGACTAGAAAAGCCTGTCAGCAGTGAAATATCAGTGATACTTTTGTTGGTGTTTTGCAGAAGCGGCAGGCTTTTCTGTATGCGGTAATGCAGCAGGTAGTCAAAAAGCGATTCGTTCATATGACTTTTGAAAAAGCGGCAGCATTCGCTTTTACAGATATTGATCTGAGCGGCAACCTGTTCGAGCAGGATTTTTTCCTGATAATGGTCGTGCAGGTAGGAGAGCAGCACCAGCAGACGTTCCCGGTCACGCTGTACCGCAGGAAGCGTTTCGGTCTGTGGCTCAGTATTCTGATACAGGATCAGCCAGATCCTGGAGAGCAGGATTTGAATCTGAAAATCCCAGCACGGAGCCTTGGAAGAAGAAATTTCCCAGATTTTTGTCAGGTTTGCAAGGATTTCTGCCTGCCATGCGACATCCGGGGAAAATTTGATGGAAGAAAAACGGTCGTCCAGTGTCAGCGGTGTGACATAGGCTGTCTGAATGCGGCTGGATTCGAAGCCATAAATGATACGTGGGTCAAAGGTCGTGGAAATATAAACACAGTCTTCCTTATTATACATGTGTCCGGTGTGCGGCATGTTGGCATTGCAGAAAAGTCCCTCGCCGGTGGTGAGATGATAAGTTTTGTCATTTACCTGATAATTGATGTCTCCGGATACGATCAAAGTCAGCTCAATCTCCGGATGCCAGTGCCAGAAAAAGGAACTTCGCTCATAAGAAAACAGGTTTTCATGGCTTACATTTACCGGAAAAGCAAACGTTCCGTGGTCTTTTAGTTCACGTTGTTTCTGATTGGTCTGGATTTGCATAGAATACCTCAATATAATTATAGTTTTTATTATGATACTTGTTGATTTTTTCTGTAAGTCTCATTATACTTATATTAGCGTGAACGTCAAGGACACAGAGCCGGACGTAACCGGGAATGTTTTTGAGCTGCGATTTTTACAGAAGAAGCAGTTCGTATGGCATCTTTTGACACCCACATCATTTAATAAGAAAAAGGAGAAGTGACATGAAAGCAAAACTGATTGAAAAATTTGTATCCATCTATGGGGAAGGTGGAGAAATCCGTTCATTCTTTTCACCGGGACGTGTAAACCTGATCGGAGAGCATACAGACTACAACGGAGGACACGTTTTCCCATGTGCACTGAGCATCGGAACTTACATGATCGTCCGCAAACGTGAAGACCGTACGATCCGTTTCTATTCTGAAAACTTCAGCAAACTGGGCGTGATCGAGACAAGCCTGGATGATCTGGTATATTCTGAAAAAGCAGGATGGACCAACTATCCGAAGGGAGTTATGTGGGCAATAGAAGGCAGAGGATACAAGATCCCGACCGGTATGGATATCCTGATCTACGGCACGATCCCGAACGGTTCCGGACTTTCTTCTTCCGCATCTCTGGAAGTACTGACAGGACTTGCAGTACGTGATCTGTTTGGATTCGAAGGAATCAGCATGATCGATCTGGCACTGATCGGACAGTATTCTGAGAACAACTTCAACGGATGCAACTGCGGTATCATGGATCAGTTCGCAGTGGCAATGGGCAAAAAAGACCATGCGATCTTCCTGGATACCAGCGATCTTAGCTATGAATATGCAAGTGTAAAACTGGAAAATGCAAAGATCGTTATCACAAACAGTAAAGTAAAACACAGCCTGGTAGATTCTGCTTACAATGACAGAAGAAACGAATGCGAAACAGCATTAAAAGAGCTGCAGACAGTTGTAGATATCAAAGGACTTGGCGATTTAAGCGAAGAAGAATTCGAAAAATATAAAGATGCCATCAAAGATCCGGTTCGCCAGAAGAGAGCACATCATGCCGTATACGAAAACCAGAGAACTATCCAGGCTGTAGCAGCACTGAATGCAGGTGACGTAGAGAAATTCGGTAAACTGATGAATGCTTCACATGTATCTCTGAGAGATGACTATGAAGTATCCTGCGAAGAGATCGACGTACTGGTAGATCTGGCATGGGAGACCGAAGGCGTGATCGGTTCCCGTATCACAGGCGGCGGATTCGGCGGCTGCACCGTAAGTATCGTAAAGAATGATGCAGTAGATCACTTCATCGACAAACTGGGCAAAGCTTACAAAGAAAAGACAGGACATGAAGCTGAATTCTATGTAGTGGAAATCGGAGACGGAGCAAAAGAAATTTAAGCAGGAGGAAACGTCATGACATTTGATGAAAATGTAAAACGTCTGGTACAGTATGGCATAGAGAGCGGACTGGTACCGGAAGAAGAACGTATTTATACCACCAACCAGCTGCTGGAGCTGTTTGGGGAGGAAGAATATACCGAGCCGGAGACAGAGTTCAAAGATGTGGATCTGGAAGAAGTTCTGGAAGAGCTGCTGGACTATGCAGTTGAAAAAGGCGTATTAAAAGAGAACAGTGTTGTTTACCGTGACCTGTTTGACACAAAGATCATGAACTGCCTGGTTCCGCGTCCGGCACAGGTGATCGGAACGTTCAAAGAGCTGTACAAAGAGTCACCGGTAAAAGCAACAGACTACTATTATAAATTAAGCCAGGACACTAACTACATCCGCCGTTATCGTATCAAAAAGGATATTCGCTGGAAAGTGCCAAGTCAGTACGGAGACATTGATATTTCCATCAACTTATCCAAACCGGAAAAAGATCCGAAAGCGATCGCAGCAGCAAAACTGGCAAAACAGAGCGGTTATCCAAAATGTCTGCTCTGCCGTCAGAACGAAGGTTATGCAGGACGTGTCAACCATCCGGCAAGACAGAACCACAGGATCATCCCGATCACAGTGAACGGAACACAGTGGGGATTCCAGTATTCACCGTATGTATATTATAATGAGCACTGTATCGTATTCAACGGAGAGCATATCCCGATGAAGATCGAGAAAGCAACGTTCGTGAAACTGTTTGACTTTATCAAACTGTTCCCACACTACTTCCTCGGATCCAATGCAGACCTGCCGATCGTAGGCGGCTCTATCTTAAGCCATGACCACTATCAGGGCGGCAATTACCAGTTTGCAATGGCAAAAGCACCGATCGAGAAACACGTTGAGATCCCGGGATACGAGGATGTGGAAGCCGGCATCGTAAAATGGCCGCTGTCCGTACTGCGTATTCGCTGCAAAGACGAGAAACGTCTGATCGATCTGGCTGACCATGTACTTGGTGCATGGAGAGGCTATACCGACGCCGATGCAAACATCTTTGCTGAGACAGATGGAGAGCCACATAACACGATCACACCGATCGCAAGAAAAGTCGGCGATATGTTTGAACTGGATCTGGCTCTGAGAAACAACCTGACGACAGATGAGTATCCGCTTGGCGTATATCATCCGCATGCAGAGAAACATAACATCAAAAAAGAAAACATCGGTCTGATCGAAGTTATGGGTCTGGCAATCCTGCCGGCACGACTGAAAACAGAGCTTCAGGATCTGGCAGATTATATCATCGAGAAGAAAGACATCCGTTCCAACGAAGCTCTGGAAAAACATGCAGACTGGGTAGAATCCTTCCTGCCGAAACATCCGGAACTGAACAAAGATAATGTGATGGATATCCTCAAAGAGGAAGTTGGACATGTATTCGTAGGCGTTCTGGAAGATGCCGGTGTATACAAATGCACACCGGAAGGAAGAGAAGCCTTCATGAGATTTATCGCAACACTGTAAAACGGTGATGACAGAATTGTGAGAGTACGAAGTACGGAACAATTCGTATGGCATCGTTTAACCTTGTTATCACGAAAATATAAATATAAAGAAACTATTTATCAAATTGATTAGGAGGTAAATACTATGAGAATTTTGGTAACCGGCGGAGCTGGATATATTGGAAGCCACACCTGTGTGGAACTGCTGAACGAAGGCTATGAAGTAGTCATCGTAGACAATCTGTACAATGCAAATAAAAAAGCAGTAGATCGTGTAGAAGAGATCACAGGCAAAAAAGTAACATTCTACGAAGCAGACATCTGCGACAAAGAAGCAATGGATGCTATCTTTGATAAAGAAGATGTACAGGCAGTCATTCATTTCGCAGGACTGAAAGCAGTAGGAGAATCTACCGTAAAACCTCTGGAATATTACCAGAACAACATCGCAGGTACACTGACACTGTGCGATGTCATGAGAAATCATGGCGTAAAGAACATCATCTTCAGTTCATCCGCAACCGTATACGGTGATCCGGCAATGATCCCGATCACAGAAGAATGCCCGAAGGGCACCTGCACCAACCCATACGGCTGGACAAAATGGATGCTGGAACAGATCCTGACCGATATCCAGAAAGCAGATCCGGAATGGAACGTGATCCTGCTTCGTTACTTCAACCCGATCGGCGCACACAAGAGCGGCATGATCGGAGAAGATCCGAAAGGTATCCCGAACAACCTGCTTCCGTATGTTGCACAGGTAGCGATCGGCAAACTGGAGTGCCTCGGTGTATTCGGCGATGACTACGATACACCGGACGGAACAGGCGTACGTGACTACATCCACGTGGTAGACCTGGCACGCGGCCATGTAAAAGCAATCCAGAAACTGGCTGACAAAGAAGGCGTAAGCATCTACAACTTAGGTACTGGAAACGGATACAGCGTTCTGCAGGTTGTACATGCATTTGAAAAAGCATGCGGACATCCGATCAAATACCAGATCAAACCGAGAAGACCTGGCGATATCGCAAAATGCTACTGTGCACCGGAAAAAGCAAAGAAAGAGCTTGGCTGGGAAGCAGAATACGGCATCGAAGATATGTGTGCAGATTCCTGGAGATGGCAGAGCCAGAATCCAAACGGATACAACGACTAATCACAGATTGAACGTAGAGAACCATTCCCCGCTTCAAGTGTGCAGAGCACTAAGCGGTGGGTGAGGGGGATGCTTATGTCAGTGGGAGTTGAAAAATCATATCGCATCCAATACATAGTATATCAGAAAGATCAGGCAGAAACCAAGAGGTGGAAGCCTGGTCTTTTTTTGGCAGGAGGTCGATCGTCTGCTATCAGCAAAAATAAGGGAAAGTGTTCACATAGAAGAAGCATTAATTATGATAAAAGCAGTAAAAAGCATCAATGTGTAATAGAAAAATAGGAGAGCAATGAAAGGTCATCTGTGAAAATTCTGTGTCACTACTTGAAAATTCATCCAAAAACTTCTATAATTAAAAATTATAATGCCAGGGGTAAAAGGTGTTCAGGTTATAGAAGAAAGGCAAGATGAATGAAAAACAGATATTTATATAAATTAGGCTGCATGATGCTGGCTGGGAGTATGCTGATGAGTACAGCACCGGTGGCTTATGCATCGAGTTTGCAGACGGAGCTTCAGAAAGAGGCGGAGAGTAACACGGAAGGCTCTCAGACAGAAACCAGTCAGCCGGAGACGAGTCAGAGCGAGACACCGGCAACGGAGACTGAGACCAGTCAGCCGGAGACGAAGCCGGAACTGGAAACGCGGCAGACTGAGACGGCGGCAGCCGAAACAGAAACAAATGCATCTCAGACAGGGGATACGGATGCATCCAAAGAGGATGGGACATCGGACAGCGATAAAAAAGACGATGGTTCGGATAAAAAAGACGGCGATAAGAAGTCAGAGGGTGACAGCAAGGACGATAAGAATAAAAAAGACGATGCGGATGACAAGGACAGTCAGAAAGGTGACATTCAGAAACCGGATGATGAGAGCGAACAGGTGGATCATTCTGATGCGGCAGCCGATTATGCTTCCAATATCATTGCCGGAAACAGTGTTTATTTAAGTGAACTTTCCAGTGAGTATGGTATTTCGTTTGATGAAGAGTTCGAAAAGACAATGGACAAGATCGAAGCAGATTATAAAGAGTTTCTGGACAAACCGGAAGATTTTCTGGCAGAAAACTGGCAGGATGTGCTGGCTGTTTATGTAATGAAGTACGGACAGGACGCCGGCATAAAGATGGACAAGTCCTGCAGGGATGATCTGGAGCAGATTTTTTTCCTGATGAATGTCAGAAGCAATTCTGCAATTTTACGCAAACTGGAGAAAATCCAGAAAGAGGAAGTCTCTGAAACCGAAGGCAGATCAGCCGAAACAGAAAAGGCGGCAGAAGCAGAAGAATCAGCCGAAACAGAAAAGGCGGCAGAAGCAGAAGAATCAACAGAAACAGAAAAGGCAGCCGATGCGGAAGAATCAACAGAAACAAAAAAAGTGGCAGAAACAGATGCAAAAGAATACCGTGCACTGTCGGTTCAGGATTACATAGCACTTTACGGTGCAGATGAAGAGCAGACAGCTATACTGGAGAAATACACGTCCACAAAATGCAGACAGCTCTGTGCAATCGTTACGGCATCCAAAGGATTTGTGCGTTCCGAGGCAGGCAGCGATGTCAGTGAAGAACGTGTTTCCATCGTGGCAGCAGCGTGCAGCCTGATCGGAAAAGTCGGCTATTTCTGGGGCGGCAAGTCCTATGCAATCGGCTGGGATGACAGCTGGGGAAGTCCGATGACCGTGTCCGCAGAGGGCAGCAAGAGCAGTGGAACGGTGCGTTCCTATGGTCTGGACTGTAGTGGATTTGTTGCATGGTCTTACTATAACGGACTTGGCGGCAAGGATGCCGGTATCGGCAATCATACCACAACACAGTGGAATGCAAGCGAGATGGTGGACAGCCAGAGTGCCAGACCTGGTGATCTTGTCTTTTATCATCCGGCAAGTGCAGGAGACGACAACCACGTCGGCATCGTAGTCGGAGTCAATGACAACGGAAGCCTGCTGGTCGTACACTGCTCCTCAAGCCAGAACGGAGTTATGACAGGAGAAGCATGGTCAGCCGGATTCCAGTATGTGAGAAGTCCGCTGGGGCTGGAATGATAAAAAATGAAAACCGTGCGGTTGACAAATAAAGGCGGCACTGCTATCATATAAAAGAAAGGCTTTTATGAAAAAGCAGAGCACTTGTGACTTCGTCATGAGCGGATGCTGAAAATGCAAACTAATTTGACTGGAACAAGGGTGTTCTGATTTATTCAGTGCACCCTTCTTTTCTATTTACAAGGAAAATCCCTTGTAAATAAAAAAGAAGAATGAAATAATTGTGCAGAGATTCGAAAATGAAAATGTCTGCTTCGCAGACTTGCATATTATCAGGCTTTTTCTAATGGGAATCATAAAAGGAGAATATATGAAGTATACAAAACAGGATGTCCTGCGTCTTGTGCAGGAGGAAGATGTAGAATTTATACGCCTTCAGTTTACGGATATTTTCGGAACGATGAAGAATGTGGCGATCACTTCCAGCCAGCTGGAAAAGGCACTGGATAACAACTGTATGTTTGACGGATCTTCGATTGAAGGTTTTGTGCGGATCGAGGAGTCAGACATGTATCTTTATCCGGATCTGGATACGTTAAATGTTTTTCCGTGGCGGCCGCAGCAGGGAAAGGTGGCACGACTGATCTGTGATGTGTACCGTCCGAATCGGGAGCCGTTTGAGGGGGATCCGAGATATATTCTGAAAAAAGTGGTAAAGCAGGCGGCAGAGCTTGGTTATCAGTTTGATGTCGGACCGGAATGTGAGTTTTTCTTGTATCATACGGATGACAATGGACAGCCGACGACGATCACACATGAACGTGCAGGCTATTTTGACTTAGGTCCGATGGATCTTGGTGAGAATGCAAGGCGTGATATGGTTCTGACGCTGGAAGATATGGGATTTGAGATCGAGGCATCTCATCACGAGATGGCACCGGCACAGCACGAGATCGATTTTCGTTATGACGAGGCACTGACGACGGCAGACAATATCATGACATTCAAGCTGGCAGTCAAGACGATCGCCAAACGCCATGGACTGCATGCAAGCTTTATGCCAAAGCCAAAGACCGGTATCAATGGCTCCGGCATGCACATCAATATGTCCCTGTCAAAGGATGGAAAAAATATTTTTGCGGATGACTGTGATCCAAATGGCCTGAGTCAGGAAGCATACTATTTTATTGGCGGTCTGATGCGGCATGTCAAGGGAATGTGTGCGATCACCAATCCGCTGGTCAATTCTTACAAACGTTTGGTTCCGGGATTTGAGGCACCGGTTTACATTGCCTGGTCAGGCACAAACCGCAGCCCGCTGATCCGCATTCCGGCAGAACGTGGGGAGGGCACGAGAATAGAACTGCGTTGTCCGGATCCGTCGGCAAATCCATACCTGGTGCTGGCAGTTTGCCTGGCAGCAGGACTGGACGGCATCCAGAAGCAGATCATGCCTCCGGCAGCTGTTGATAGAAATATTTTCAATATGACAGAAGAAGAGATCCAGGAAGAGGGGATTGATGTCCTGCCGAACAATCTTCTGGAAGCAGTCTATGAAATGGAAAAGGACGAGCTGGTAAAAGAGGTGCTTGGAACACACACCAGCCGGCGTTATACCAAGGCGAAAAAGAAAGAATGGGCAGAATATTCCCGCCAGGTTTCCGGATGGGAACTGGATCAGTATCTTTACCGCATATAAATTTTCCTCCCGAGATGGATCTTGATTTTTAAGATTGTACAAGAGGAGGAGGGTTACAGTGGTAAACATAATAGTTGTATTTCCAAAGCTGGAAGATGCGAAAAATATCCGTAACCTTCTGGCGAGAAATGGATACAGCGTGATCGGTGTATGCTGTACCGGTGCACAGGTATTGCAGATTATAGACAATCTGGAAGACGGCATTGTGATCTGCGGATACCGTTTTAACGATATGATGTATGCGGATTTGAGGGAAAGTCTGGCATCTTCGTTCCAGATGCTTTTGGTAGCATCTATGCATATTTTGGAGTCCTGCGACCGCAGGGATATTGTATCTCTGCCGCTGCCGCTGCGTATCGGAGATCTTGCCAATACGCTGGAGATGATGGCGGCCGGAATGTATCGACGCAGGCGGAGACAGAAGTCACAGCCGAAGGAACGTTCCGAAGCAGAGAAAAAAGTGATTTTGGATGCGAAAAAGTTACTGATGGAGCGAAACCATATGTCAGAAGAAGAAGCACATCGTTATATGCAGAAATGTAGTATGGATAGTGGAAACAATATGGTAGAGACAGCAAAAATGATTTTTGCCCTGATGAAGTATTAAACTGTCGTCAGGCAGACCAGGAAAGGATGGCGAACAGATGAAATTTACAAAAATGCAGGGCATAGGAAATGACTATGTCTATGTCAACTGTCTGGAAGAGACGGTTGAAAATCCGGGAGAAGTTGCCAGAAAGGTCAGCGACCGCCACTTTGGGATCGGCTCGGACGGACTGATCCTGATCAAACCTTCGCTGGAAGCAGACTTTGAGATGGATATGTATAATTCCGACGGTTCTCAGGGAGCAATGTGCGGAAATGGGATCCGCTGCGTGGCAAAGTATGTTTATGACTATGGACTTACAGATAAAGATGAAATCAGCATTGCGACAAAGAGCGGCATCAAATACGTGAAACTGCAGGTGGAAAACGGAAAAGTGAAGACGGTCCGTGTGGATATGGGGGCACCGATCTTAAATGCAGGCCTGATCCCGATCGTATCGGAAAATCCGCAGGTCATCAATGAAGCGATCACGGCAGGCGGCAGGGAATATCGCATGACCGGTGTTTCTATGGGAAATCCGCATGCAGTTGTTTATATAGACGATGTAAAAGGTCTGGATATTGAAAAAATCGGACCGCTTTTTGAGACGCATCCGTGTTTTCCGGATCGTGTCAACACAGAATTTTCCAGAGTACTGGACGATCATACTGTTGAGATGCGTGTATGGGAACGCGGAGCCGGTGAAACACTTGCCTGCGGAACCGGTGCATGTGCGGTGGCAGTGGCATCCATTCTGAATGGCTATGTGGTAAAAGATCAGCCGGTGACCATAAAGCTGCTTGGCGGAGATCTGGAGATTTTCTGGGATCAGCAGAAGAATACTGTCTTTATGACGGGCCCTGCAGAAGTCGTCTTCGACGGCGAAATTAAATTGTAACGATACAAGGCAGATGAAAAAGACTGCCATGAGTAAAAGCAAAAGCGGGCGATGAAGATCCACTTTATAAAAATGCCGGAACTGCCGGCAGAAATGAGAATCACAGGAGGCACATATGTTTAAAGTAAATGATAATTATCTGAAGTTACCGGGAAGCTATCTTTTTTCTACAATCGCGAAAAAAGTCAATGCATTTACAGCGGCTAATCCACAGGCAGAGATCATCCGTCTGGGTATCGGTGATGTGACACAGCCGATCGCACCGGCCGTGATCGAAGCACTGCACAAAGCAGTTGATGAGCAGACCACAACAGAGGGATTCAAAGGTTATGCACCGGATCTCGGCTATGCATTTCTGCGTGAGACGATCGCAAAGAATGATTATGAAGCTTACGGATGTGACATCGCAGCAGATGAGATTTTTGTATCCGACGGTGCAAAGAGCGATTCTGCAAATATTCAGGAGATTTTCTCTCTGGACAATAAAATTGCGGTATGTGATCCGGTTTACCCGGTTTATGTGGATTCCAACGTTATGGCAGGCAGAACCGGCACTTACGATCCGAAAAGTGAGACCTGGAGTGATGTGATCTACATGCCTTGTACCGCAGAAAACAATTTCTGCCCGGAACTGCCGAAAGAGACTCCGGATATTATCTATCTGTGCTTCCCGAACAACCCGACCGGCGAGGCGATCACAAAAGAACAGCTTCAGGTATGGGTAGATTATGCCAATAAAGCAGGTGCAGTCATCATCTACGATGCTGCTTACAAAGCTTATATCACAGAAAAAGATATCCCGGTGTCTATTTATCAGTGTGAAGGTGCAAAAACCTGTGCCATTGAGCTTTGCAGCTTTTCCAAGACAGCCGGATTTACCGGACTGCGTCTTGCATACACGGTTATCCCGAAAGAGCTCAAATGCGGCGATGTACAGCTGCATGCACTCTGGGCAAGAAGACACGGCACAAAATACAACGGTGCACCTTACATCATCCAGAGAGCCGGAGAAGCGGTATATTCCGAGGCTGGAAAGGCTCAGATCGCAGAACAGATCGCATATTATCACAAGAATGCATCTTATATCTTCAACGGACTCAAAGAAGCCGGCTATACCGTTGCGGGCGGCGTGAACTCCCCGTATGTATGGCTGAAGACGCCGGAGCAGATGAATTCCTGGGAATTCTTTGATTATCTGCTGGAAAAAGCAAACGTGGTCGGAACACCGGGTTCCGGATTCGGACCAAGCGGAGAAGGTTATTTCCGTCTGACTGCATTCGGTACTTACGAGAATACTGTAAAAGCAATCGATCGGATTAAAAAACTTTAAAAACTATTGCGTTTGTTAAAAAATACACGATATTTTTTATAAAAAATACTTGCAAACAGAAAAAACTTGTGCTATGATTTTGAATCATAAAAATGATAAAACGATTAAGAGATGCCATAAAACCACTCTTGTGCGAGCATATCGTGGTTTCAGGCTTTTGCCCCTGGCATCATGCAAATGCTGAGATGAAGACTCATGATCGTGAAAGCCGACAGGAATAAAGTGTCACCGACTGAGAGCACTTTTTGGCGGAAGCGGCAAGATGGGAACACTTCGGAGCAGACCGTTCGAAGGAGATACAGGTAGGGCGGTACGTGAGCGTGCGTTAAACGTCAAGAGAGGCAGATGATTTATCTGCAAGGCGGGTGGTACCGCGGATAAAGTTTATCCGTCCCGAAACAGTTCAGTGCTGTTTCGGGACTTTTTTATTCCATTCTTTTCCCGGACAGCGAAAAGTTGAAAGGAGACGAAAGACTATGATGGAGTATTTAGAAGGCGTAAAAAAAGCAAAAACATTGGAGATTGGTGAGTTACTGGTGCAGGCAGAAGGCACAGAGGTAAAAGTAAACGGAGCCGTGCATACGATCCGTGATATGGGAAATGTGGCATTTGTGATCCTGCGTAAGCGTGACGGTCTGGTGCAGTGCGTGTTTGAAGAAGGTGTGACAGCCTTTGACTTAAAAGAACTCAAAGAAGCATCTGCGGTGGAAGTACTCGGTACGATCCGCAAAGAAGAACGTGCTGCACACGGCATTGAGATTCGATTGAAAGAGATCAAAGTGCTGAGCGAGCCGGATGAACCGCTGCCGCTGCCGATTTCCAAATGGAAGCTGAATACTTCACTGGAAGCGAAACTGAACATGCGTCCGATCTCTCTTCGAAATGTCAGAGAACGTGCGAAATTCAAGATCCAGGAAGGTCTGGTCCGCAGTTTCCGCGATTTCCTCTATGAGCAGGGATTTACGGAGATCCACACACCGAAGCTTGGGGCCAAAAGTGCAGAGGGCGGTGCAAACCTCTTCAAACTGGAGTATTTCCACAGACCGGCGATCCTGCAGCAGAGCCCGCAGCTTTATAAACAGATGATGGTTGGTGTGTTTGACCGGGTATTTGAGACAGGACCGGTGTTCCGTGCAGAGAAACACAACACAAAACGTCACCTGAACGAGTATACATCTCTTGATTTTGAGATGGGATACATCGACGGATTTGAAGATATCATGGCGATGGAGACCGGATTTTTACAGTACACGATGAAACTTCTGGCAAAGGATTATCAGAAAGAGCTGGATATGCTTGGCATCACACTTCCGGATGTATCGAAAATTCCGGCGGTCCGTTTTGACAAAGCAAAAGAGATGGTTGCAGAGAAATACAACCGTACGATCCGCAATCCATACGACCTGGAGCCGGAAGAAGAGCATCTGATCGGGGAGCTGTTCAAAGAAGATTATGGTGCAGATTTTGTGTTTATCACACATTATCCGAGCAAAAAGCGTCCGTTCTATGCGATGGATGATCCGCAGGATGCAAGATTTACCTTAAGTTTTGACCTTCTGTTTCGCGGACTGGAGATCACAACCGGAGGACAGCGTATCCACAGTTATCAGCAGCTGCTTGACAAGATCGAAGCGAAGAAAATGACAACGGAAGGACTGGAGCAGTATCTTGATACGTTCCGTCATGGCATGCCGCCTCACGGAGGACTTGGTATCGGGCTGGAGCGACTGACCATGCAGCTGATCAGCGAGGACAACGTAAGAGAGACAACCCTCTTCCCGAGAGACTTGAGCAGACTGGAGCCATAGAAAAACAAAAATAAGACAGATAATAGAATAAGAATTGCAAAGAAAAGATATTTTATATGGCGGCAAAGAGAGGAGAAAGAACATGGCAAATGTGATCTCAGATGAGACAATGGAGTATGTGGGCATTCTGGCAAAGCTGGAACTTTCAAAAGAAGAGCAGAAAGCAGCCAGGAAAGATATGGAACGCATGCTGGATTATATTGATAAATTAAATGAACTGGATACAGCAGGTGTAGAGCCGATGTCCCATATTTTCCCGGTGTACAATGTATTTCGTGAGGATGTGGTCACAAACGGCGATGACAGAGACAATATGCTGAAAAATGCACCGGCAGAAAAAGACGGAACATATAAAGTACCGCGAACGGTAGAATAGGAGGCACACAGTGAAGATAACAGAATTGACAGCAGTGACGCTTGGCAAAAAGATCAAAGCGAAAGAGATTACAGTTGCAGAAGCTGTAAGTGCCGTACTCGAACAGATTGAGGCAGTGGAAGGAGACGTTCACGCCTATGTGACACTGAAAGACAAAGAAAAAGTCCTGAAAAAAGCGGAAGAGATCCAGGCAAAGATCGATGCAGGAGAGCTTGACGGTCCGCTGGCAGGTGTTCCGGTAGCTGTCAAAGACAATATGTGTACAGAGGGAGTTTTAACTACCTGCAGTTCGAAAATCCTTTCAAACTTCAAACCGACTTACACAGCGGAGGCAGTCAAAAATCTGGAAAAAGCCGGAGCGGTAATCATCGGAAAGACCAACATGGATGAATTTGCGATGGGAAGTACGACTGAGACATCAGCCTATGGTGTGACCAGAAATCCATGGGATCTGGAACACGTACCGGGCGGCTCTTCCGGCGGTTCCTGTGCAGCTGTGGCAGCAGGTGAATGTCTCTTTGCACTTGGAAGCGATACCGGAGGATCGATCCGTCAGCCGAGTTCTTTCTGCGGTGTGACAGGATTAAAACCGACTTACGGAACCGTTTCCCGTTACGGATTGATCGCTTATGGTTCTTCCTTAGATCAGATCGGACCGGTGGCAAAAGATGTGACAGACTGTGCGACAATCCTGGAGGCGATCGCATCTTACGATAAAAAGGACAGCACTTCCGTAAAACGGGAAGATTATGATTTCACTTCTGCTCTTGTGGATGATGTGAAGGGCATGCGGATCGGCATTCCGAGAGATTATTTCGGAGAAGGACTGGATCCGGAAGTCAAAGAGGCAATTCTGGCTGCGGCAAAAGTGCTGGAAGAAAAGGGAGCTATTGTGGAAGAGTTTGATTTAAGCCTTGTAGAATATGCAATCCCGGCTTACTATGTCATCGCCTGTGCGGAGGCCAGCTCCAACCTGGCAAGATTTGACGGCGTGAAATATGGCTATCGTGCAAAAGATTACGAAGGACTGCACAATATGTACAAAAAGACACGTTCTGAGGGCTTCGGAGCGGAAGTAAAACGTCGTATCATGCTTGGCTCCTTTGTACTGAGTTCCGGATATTACGATGCATATTATCTGAAGGCACTTCGCACAAAAGCTTTGATCAAAAAAGCATTTGACAAAGCATTTGAAAAATATGATGTGATCTTAGGACCGGCGGCTCCGAATACCGCACCGAAGATCGGAGATTCTTTAAGTGATCCGCTGAAAATGTATCTCGGTGATGTTTATACGATTTCTGTTAATCTGGCAGGACTTCCGGGCATGAGCGTTCCGTGCGGAAGAGATGCAAAAGGGCTGCCGATCGGTCTGCAGCTGATCGGGGACTGCTTCAAAGAAAAGAATATCATCCGTGCGGCGTATGCGTATGAACAGACAAGGAAATACGAAGCACCAAAGCTTGCAAAAACAGCAGAAGGGGAGGCAAAATAAGATGAGTAAACAGTATGAAACCGTGATCGGTCTGGAAGTCCATGTAGAGCTTGCGACCAAAACAAAAATATTCTGTGCCTGCTCCACTGCTTTCGGAGGAGCACCAAATACCCATACCTGCCCGGTCTGCACCGGTATGCCGGGTTCCCTTCCGGTACTGAACAAACAGGTGGTTGAGTATGCCCTTGCGGTGGGACTTGCAACAAACTGCCAGATCCATCAGTACTGTAAGTTCGACCGTAAAAATTATTTCTATCCGGATAACCCGCAGAACTATCAGATCTCACAGCTGTATCTGCCGATCTGTCATGACGGCGGTGTGGAGATCGAGACAGCCGGAGGCAAAAAGATCATCGGGATTCACGAAATCCATATGGAAGAGGATGCCGGAAAACTGGTGCACGATGAGTGGGAAGACTGCTCCCTGGTAGACTACAACCGAAGCGGTGTGCCGCTGATCGAGATCGTGTCCGAGCCGGATATGCGAAGTGCAGAAGAAGTCATTGCCTATCTGGAAAAACTTCGTCAGATCATCCAGTATCTCGGAGCATCAGACTGCAAACTACAGGAAGGCTCGATGCGTGCCGATGTCAACTTATCCGTGCGCGAAGTCGGAGCAGAAAAGTTTGGCACCAGAACCGAGATGAAAAACCTGAACTCTTTCAAAGCCATTGCACATGCGATCGAAGGCGAAAGAGAGCGTCAGATCGAGCTGATCGAGGCGGGCAGAAAGGTCATTCAGGAGACCAGAAGATGGGATGACAACAAAGAAAGTTCCTTTACCATGCGTTCCAAGGAAGATGCCCAGGACTACCGCTATTTCCCGGACCCGGATCTGACACCGGTTGTGATCAGTGACGAATGGATCGCAGAGGTGAAGGCACGCCAGCCGGAACTTCGCAGCGAGAAACTGGAACGTTATAAAAAAGAATTTGATATCCCGGATTACGATGCACAGATCATCACAAACTCCAAACATATGGCGGATCTGTTTGAGGCGGCAACTGCAATCTGCAAAAAGCCGAAAAAAGTATCCAACTGGCTGATGGGTGAGACCCTGCGACTGTTAAAAGAAAACAACATGGATCCGGAAGATCTTTCTTTTGCACCGGAAAATCTGGCAAAACTGGTAGATCTTGCAGATGCCGGAACGGTCAACAGTTCGGTGGCGAAAGAAGTCTTTGAGCAGATTTTCAAAGAGAATGTTGATCCGGAAGTTTACATCGAAGAACATGGACTGAAAACGGTGAACGATGAAGGTGCACTTAAGGCCACTATCGAGCAGATTGTTTCTGAGAATCCACAGTCGGTAGCCGATTACAAAGGCGGCAAGAAAAAAGCGATCGGATTTCTGGTGGGACAGACCATGAAAGCCATGAAAGGAAAAGCAGATCCGGCGAGTGTTAACAAAATTTTGAAAGAAATTCTGGATCAGGAATAACATATCTTTGCAAGATATTATAGACAAAAGATGCCATACGAATTGTTCCGTACTTCGTACTCTCACAATTCTGTCCGACATTCGCATATCGTGAAGCTTACGCTCCACTTTTATGCTCATGTCGGGGCGGGTCATTAAGTCGTAAACCACTCCTGTGCAAGCACATCGTGGTTTCAGGCTTATGACCCTGGCATCTTTGCAATTTACGGACAAAAAAAGACAATTTACGGACAAAAGCGTACAAAATAGACAAAAAACCATATAATCATCTCAGGTAGGTGGGCTTTTAGAATATGGGATTGAAGTGTGAGTCAGTAAACGAGTGTGAGTTGTATCCGCCTAGCTTATGCACAGGGAGCTCTGAAGAAGAGCTCCCTGTTTTCGACTGAGGCACAAAAGTAATTGATTTTTTCTGATAATTCCTATATATTCTATAAGGAGAATGTACTTAAAAATACAGGAGAATTGGTTATGTACCGAATAGCGATTGTAGATGATGACTATATGGTCAGAGAAAGCACGAAGGCAGTGATAGAACGGAATTTCAAAGAGGAAAATTTTCAAGTTGAGTGTTTTTCTACATTCAGTCAGCTGCAAAGTGAGCTGTCGCAGGAATTGTTCACGGTTTATATTCTGGATATTGAACTTCCGGACGGGAATGGACTGGAGCTTGCAAAAGAGATCAGAAAAATACAGGAGAGGGCATACATCGTGTTCCTGACTGCATACGAAAAATATGCACTTTTCGGGTACGAAGTCCGGGCATTTCATTATATTATCAAAGAAAATATGGAAAAGAAACTGGTACAGACGATGCGGCAGATCTGCCGGGAGATCGGCATACATGTCAAAGGACAGTATCTGGTAAAAAGAGCAGGCGTGTTCGAAAAAGTAGCACTGCGTGAGATCTGTTATATTTATAAAGAACAGAAGAATTCCATTTTTGTGACACTTCAGGGAAAAAAGGCAAACAGGGAATCTTTAAAAGAGGTTGCCGGAAAACTCCCGAAAGAGCAGTTTGTCATGGCAGAGAGGGGATATATTGTGAATCTGCTTCATGTGGAACGCCTGGAAAAGGGAATGCTTACGATGGACAATGGGGATTTGATCAAGGTAGGAAGAGGACATAACAGAGAGATCATGCAGAAAATGAGTGAATATATGGAAAGAGGATGGAGATGACCGGTTTTGCAATTGCAGAGTATCTGATCGTGGTTTTGGAAGTGTTTCTGATATGTGATGTGTCTGCCAGAGGTCTGAAGCCGGAAATGGTAGAGCGAAAAGAAAGCCTGATCTATCTGTGTGCTTCGGTGGGGATGAATGTCTTTTTCAGATGCCTGGGTAAAGCAGGTGTTTCGGCAGCTGAGATTTTTATATTCAAAAGCGGCATTCTGGCACTGCTTCTGTGGGCAGTAAGAAGAGTTTCCATCTGGCGGGCATTTCTGGTGTTTGGCTGTTTTCAGGTACTGGAGGAACTGAGTCGCACCTGGATTGTACTGCTGTTCTGTATCGGAGCAGAGTATGCAGACGTTGGGATGGTCAGCATACTGGCATTGAATATCAGCAGGATCATGCTCTGTATTCTAGTATTGAGGATCTGGGAATGGCAGAAAAGCCATGAGATCGAAGTCAACTGGATGCTCGTTTCGCTGCTGTTTCTGATCGGATCTTCTGCCGTATTCTATTTCCAGAATGTTCTGCTCGGTAGCAGCAGTAAGATCGTGTTCAAGAGCAGTATCTGGGCAATGGTTGTATTTCTGGGGATTCTGTGCATGATTTATCTGATCTACCACGATATGAAACAAAAAGAAGAGATTTTGCAGATGCGGGTGGATATGGCAGAGCATCAGTATGAAGAGCTGGCGATGGAATACGAAAAAAACCGTCGTTTATATCATGATATGAACAATCACAACCTGGTGATGTGGAAGCTGGCAGAAAAAGGAGAGTATGAGCGTCTCCATAAATATATCGGAAAACTGCGGCCGCTGGAAAAAGACCGGCACAGGCAGTGGACGCAGAATCTGATCCTTGACATGATCCTGGAATATAAGCTGCTTGCCATGGAAAAAAAGAAAATTTTATATGAAATTAAGACAGATATGATCGGAGAGATCGCTCTTGCAGATAAAGAACTGTGCATTCTGCTTGGAAATCTTTTGGACAATGCAATAGAGGCATGTGAAAAGCTGGAAGAAGAAAAACGCATGGTAAAGATTGAAGTACGAAAACATCATTCGATGTTTATGCTGATCGTGGAGAACAGCTGCGAAGCACATGCACAGGTAAGAAAGGGAATCTTCCGGACGACCAAAAAAGACGACAGAATGCATGGATATGGGATTCACAATGTAAGAAAAACAGTCAAAAACCGTGGCGGTCAGTTTCAATACGGCTCAAGAGGGGAGAATTTCTATGTGAAAATCCTGATACCTCTTGTAATTTGAGCGAAAGTAGTGTAAAATTGCAATATTATTCGGCGTGAGAAACGTGGTTTTACAATGGAGGAATCAAAATGAGCAGCAGAGTAGAAAAAGCGCTGGAGAATCATGGGAAGGGTTACAACTGCTGTCAGGCAGTGGCATGTGCCTATGCAGATCTGGTGGAAGTGGATGAAAATCTTATTTTTGCGGCAGGAGAAGGATTCGGAGCCGGTATGGGCGGTATGCAGTGTACCTGCGGAGCCGTTTCGGGAGCCTGTATGGTGGCAGGACTTTTAAAGAGCAGCCGCAATACAAAAGAACCGGTCACAAAAGGTGCGACATATCGTGTCAGCAGAGAGATCGTTCAGAAATTTGGAGAGAAGAACGGTTCCGTGGTCTGCAAGGATCTGAAAGGGATCGGGACAGGCAAGGTTCTGCGGTCCTGTGACGGATGTATCAAAGACGCAGCACAGATCTTGGAACAGGTTATGGATATAAAAACAACAGAAGAATAAAGGGAATTTCCGACGGAAGATGCGGCCATAGAGCAGATACAAAGCTCAGTGGCCGTTTTCGGCTTACCTGTATTTGGACAGAGAAAGGAAATCGAAAAACAGAAAATTCAAGGTGAGGAAAAAGAAATGAAGATCATTATCGTGGGCTGCGGAAAAGTAGGAGCAACCTTGGCAGAACAGTTGAGTAATGAAGGAAACGATATTGTTATTGTAGATAAAGATGCCGAAAAAGTGCAGGATATATCAAATGCGTGTGATATTATGGGCGTGGTAGGAAGCGGAAGCAGCCATAATGTCCAGCTGGAGGCAGGCATCCGGGAGGCAAATCTGCTGATCGCCGTGACTGGTTCAGATGAGCTGAACCTGCTGTGCTGTCTGATCGCCAAAAAAGCCGGAAACGGCTGTCAGACGATCGCCCGCGTGCGGAATCCGGAGTACAGTCAGGAAGTCCGCTTTATCCGGGAAGAGCTTGGTATGGCGATGGTCATCAATCCGGAACAGGCGGCAGCTTCCGAGATGGCAAGGATCTTACGTTTCCCATCTGCCATCAAGATCGAGACTTTTGCAAACGGACACATTGAGCTTTTGCAGTTCCGTATCGGGGCAAACTCTGTTTTGAATAATATGCGGATCGCAGATATGGGGGCAAAGCTTCACTGCGAAGTGCTGGTATGCACCGTTGTCCGCGGAGATCAGGTTATCATTCCGGATGGAAATGTCGTGCTGCAGGAGCGTGATATCGTGTCGATCGTGGCACCGCCGAAAATGGCGAGTCAGTTCTTTAAAAAGATCAAAGTCCAGACGGATCAGGTTCGTGATACCCTGATCATAGGCGGCAGTACAACAGCCTATTATCTGGCAAAACAGCTTCTGACCATGGGCATTGATGTCAAGATCATCGACAAAAACCGTGAGCGATGCGAAGAATTAAGCGACCTTCTGCCGAAGGCGACGATCATCTGCGGTGAGGGAACGGATCAGGATGTCCTCATGGAAGAAGGCGTGAACTGGATGGACTCCTTTGTGACGCTGACGGATGTGGACGAAGAAAATATCCTGCTCTCACTCTTTGCAAAAGAGCATGCACCGAAGATCAAGAGTATCACAAAAGTAAACAATACCACGTTCGATGAAGTCATCAACAAACTGGATCTTGACAGTATCATTTATCCGAAGTATGTGACGGCAGAATACATCGTGCGTTATGTACGTGCCATGAAAAATACCATCGGCAGTAATGTAGAGACACTTTACCGCCTGGTAAACAACCGTGTGGAAGCACTGGAATTTGTGATCCGGCAGTCGTCTCCGATCCTTGACATTCCGCTTGAGAAACTGTCTCTGAAAAAAAATCTGCTGATCGCATCGATTTACCGTGACGGTGTGCTGATCATGCCGAACGGTCAGGACGTGATGAGCATCGGGGATAAGGTGATCGTTGTCACGACCAATCAGGGACTGGATGATATATCCGATATTGTGAAAGAACGGTAAGGGTGAAAACATGAATTATGGAATGATTTTTTACATACTTGGCATGGCGAGCGGGTTCGAAGCACTCTTTCTGCTGCTTCCGATCCTGGTTTCGCTGATCTACGGGGAAAGTGTTCTCTCTTCTTATCTGATCTCCTGTGGGATCTGTGCATTATTCTGCGGGGTCAGCACACTTCGCAAGCCGAAAAAGATTACTCTGTATACCAAAGAAGGTCTGGTAGCAGTTGCACTTGTATGGATCTGGTTTTCTGTATTTGGGGCAGTCCCGTTTATGCTGACAGGAGAAATCCCGAATTTTTTCGATGCATTTTTTGAGGTGAGTTCCGGTTTTACAACTACAGGAGCCAGTATTCTGACCAATGTAGAGGCACTTTCACGTGCCAGTCTGTTCTGGAGAAGTTTTACCCACTGGGTAGGAGGTATGGGAATTCTGGTCTTTATCCTTGCTTTTATTCCAAATAAAGGAAATGGAACAATCGTACACCTGATGAAAGCAGAAAGTCCGGGACCGAACGTGAGCAAACTCGTGCCGAAGATCCGCTATACGGCAGCAATTCTTTATGCTATTTATTTTGGTATGACGCTGATTCAGATCATTTTGCTGTTGATCAGCAAAATGCCGCTGTTTGATACCCTCTGCATTACATTCGGTACGGCCGGTACCGGTGGATTTTCGATAAAAAGTGATGGGTGTGCAGGCTATACGATGCTGCAGCAGGGCATCATCACTACGTTTATGATCCTGTTTGGTGTCAACTTTACCTTCTACTTCTGCATTTTGAAGAAAAAGATCAAGCAGGTTTCCAGTATGACGGAAGTCTTGGCATATCTGGCGATCATAGCGGCTTCCATCCTGGCGATCACCTTCAATATTTCCGGGGGATTTTCGAGTCTGTTTCAGGCATTTCACCATGCAGCATTTCAGGTTGGATCGATCATCACGACCACCGGATTCAGTACGGTGGATTTCAACCAGTGGCCGGGTTTTTCCAGAACGATCCTGGTGACACTGATGTTTGTCGGAGCCTGTGCGGGAAGTACCGGAGGCGGTATCAAAGTGTCACGTATCCTGCTTTTGTTAAAGGGCATCGGACGTGAGATTTCACTGGCACTGCATCCAAGAAGCGTCAAGCGTGTGCGTATGGAAGGAAGAACGGTGGAGACCGAAGTTATCCGTTCCGTAAATGCATATCTTGCATTATACATGATTATTTTTGTGGCATCGGTTCTGATCGTTTCACTGGATGAGAAAGACCTGGTTACCAACTTTACGGCCGTGGCAGCGACTTTGAACAACGTCGGACCGGGACTTGGACTGGTCGGACCGGCCGGCAATTTCTCAGGATTTTCCAATTTGTCCAAACTGGTTTTAAGCTTTGATATGCTGGCCGGAAGACTGGAGCTGATCCCGATGCTGATGATTTTTGTACCGTCCGTATGGAGTGTGAAGAGAAAGAAAAAATAAGATGCATGTAATGAGGTGAACCGAATGTTTGGAGAATGTCATGCTCACATCTTTCTAAATGGCAGAAATTATAAAGAAGCAGTGGCACTGCATAAAAATCATGTCAGCGAAGAGGCGATCCGGCAGGCATTTGCAGAGTATCGGAAACGTGGGATTACATTTGTAAGAGATGGCGGAGATGCCCTGCATGTGTCCGAATATGCGTCAAAGATCGCACCACAGTATGGGATCGATTACCGCAGCCCGATGTTTGCCATTCATCGCAAAGGGCATTACGGCAGGATCGTCGGATGTGCCTGGGAAGATCTGGAAGAATACCGAGATCTGGTAAAGAAAGTAAAAGATCTCGGCGGAGATTTTATCAAGATCATGATCTCCGGGATCATGGTTTATGAACAGTTCGGGCAGATGTCAGAAGAGCCGCTTGCACCGGAAGAAATCCGAGAACTGATCCACATTGCCCACGAAGAGGGGATGGCGGTCATGGCTCATGTCAATGGGGCGGATGCCATACGTGCCGCAGCTCTTGCGGGGGCTGACAGCATAGAACATGGCAATTATATCGACCGGGACTGCATCGATGCCATGAAAGAGAAGGGGACGGTCTGGGTACCGACGCTTGTGACGACCGGCAACCTGCTTGGCTGTGGAAGATATCCTCAGGAAGAACTGGAAAAGATTTTTGATTCTGCCAGGGCGAATGTAAGCTGTGCCTGGGAAAAGGGCGTGCTGCTTGCAGCCGGAAGCGATGCCGGAGCCTACAGGGTGCTGCACGGTCAGGGGCTGGTGGATGAATATCAGATATTTTGCGATTTATTTGGTGAGACAGAGGAACTGAAAAACCGTCTTAAAGAAGGCGAATCTGTGATCCACCGGAAATTTCAGGCGGAAAAAGTTTGGAAGTTAACTTCCAAATCTACCATTATTGACGCAGCAAGTGCGTCATGAAGGAGGAAAATATGATAGCACAGAAATTGATCACAGTTGGAGAGAATGAAAATACCGTGTTCAGAAGCTGCAAGGATGGAATCCATACAAATGTGTTTGAGACAATCTGTGCATTTCTGAATACCAGAGGCGGAACACTTCTGCTGGGAGTAGATGAAAGCGGTGAAGTATATGGATTTAAAGAACGGGCAATCCCGGATATCATCCAGGCACTGAAGATGGCAACTCAGAATGCAGACACCTTCCAGCCGCCGTTTGAGATGGAACCGGTGCGTGAGATCGTGGACGGCAAATATGTCCTGGTGTTGAATGTTCCGGAAAGTGCGAATGTCCATGCTCTTCGCGGAAAGGTTTTTGTAAGAAGAGGAACAGAAAATATCCGTGTGGAACGAAAAGAAGAGCTGACAAGACTTTATGTGCAGAAACAGGAGATTTACACAGAACGCAAAATCTATCCGTTTATGCGGGAAAACGATCTTTCAGACAGTCTGATCGAGAGGGCAAAAGCACTGCTGCTGATGAAAAACGAAGAGCATCCGTTTGGCAGGCTGGAAAATCATGCCCTTTTAAAAGAAATGAATCTTTCTGGTATCAATTATGAGACGGGAGAACGTGGTCTTCGCCTTCTGGCAGGCCTTCTGTTCGGAAAAGATATGACGCTTCGCAATCTTTTCGCCAATACGGCAGTTACCTGTGAGCGGCAGGTGGACGGAGAAACGCAGCGTCTGAATATGGAGACGAATCTTCTGGATGAGGCAGAAAAACTGATCCGTTTTCTGCAGCCGGCAGCCGGAGAAGAGACGGCGAAAGCATTTGTCAGTGAATTTCTTTTGTCCAGAGAATATACGAGTGCGTATCCGGCAAAAATCACGGCATCATCGCAGAAGCTTGTCGCAGAGTTTGCAGTCAGCATGGGACGTTTCGGAAATCCGATGCTGAAGAAATATTTCTGTGAGTTTGGTATTGCATCAGAAGAGGACAGCTATGGACTGACAAAAGAAGAACACGACGGCATCTGCCGGATGACCTGGCAGAAAGAAAAATCCGGCAAAACAAGACAGGAACCGGTAAAAGAAATTGTGGTAAAGACACCTTTGGCAGCGGAAAACAGAGCATTTTCAAAAACGGATGTAAGTGATCCACAGGAAAAAGAAAGTGCTGACGGTGAACGTTTCACACCGCAGGAGCGTCAGATGCAGATCCTGAAAATGATGGCAGAGAACGAACGCATCACGATCAGTGCTATGGTGCAGGAGCTTCAGGTCACAAAGCGTACCATTCTGCGTGATATCGACAAAATGAAAAAGCAGGGCTGGCTTAAAAGAGAAGGATCAGAGAAGAACGGAAGATGGATTCTTCTTGGGGAAGCAAAAGAACAGGTAAAGCAGGATTAACTGACTTGGAAGATAGAAAAGCCAGATCAGCTTTCCGGCGATGTGCGTGCAGTAAAAAGCAAGAGAATGCGGAAGATCACCACAGAAGCGGGGCAGATTGAAAAATCCGACATTCAGATCGCAGGCAAGAAGCATGACAAGGCAGATTCGCAGCAGAGTGGGCGTATTTTGTCGTTTCACCGTAAAAGAACTGCACAGATTCCAGGTCAGCAGTGCGATATAGAAAAAGGCGGCCGCCGTAAGGAGGCTGCTTTTTATATGCCAGAAATAAGAGAGCAAAAGCAGGAAGAACATGCCAGAAAAGCCGCCGGCGGTAAAAGAGAGCAAAGAACCGTTTTGCAGACGGCGATGGCAGTACTGTACTGCGATAAAAAACAAGATTGCCGTAAGTTCAAAGGGAGTCTTCAGAAAAAGAACATCGGCTGTGAAGGAAAAAATCAGGGATAATAAAAGAAATTCTGTTTTCACGGGCTTGCTCCTTTCAAAAACAGGTTATGCGATGCATGATGTACACCTCGCAGCAAGAATGCCAGAGACATTTCTGAATTCAGTATGTACAGAAAAATGACAGATATACTTGCGGGATGAAAAGTTTTGAGCTATACTCTCAACTTAGAAACCGATGAGGAGGCGAAAGAAATGCAGAAGGCAGCATTGATCCTTGAGGGAGGAGCAAAAAGAGGGGTTTTCACATCCGGCGTGCTGGATTATCTGATGGAGCAGGAGTACTATATTCCGCATGTGATCGGAGTTTCTGCCGGTTCCTGCAATGCAGTGGACTATGTTTCAAGGCAGCCCGGGAGGACAAAGGCATGTATGATCCGTTCCGGCGAGGACGGGAAAATAATCAATTTTCACAACTTTTTCCAGACGAAAAGTCTGCTGGACATGGATCTGATCTTTGAGCGAGATCCGAAAGAACTGCATCCTTTTGATTTTGATACTTACTTTGCATCCGATATGACCTGTGAGATCGTGGTGACAAACTGCGAGAGCGGTCAGGCAGAATATTACAGCGAAAAAGAAGACGGAGACCGGCTGATGCAGCTTTGCAGAGCCTCAAGCAGTATGCCGCTTGTAACACCGATGGTAGAGATCGACGGGGTGCCGTACCTGGATGGCGGCATTGCAGATTCTATTCCGCTGATCCACAGCATGCGAAGCGGTTACCGCAAAAACGTTCTGATCCTGACCAGAAACAAAGGATACCGCAAGACCATATCCAAACGGGATATTCTGATGTATCAGACGGTTTTTAAGGATTATCCGAATCTGGCAAGGGCACTTTGCCGCCGGGCACATCAGTACAATGAAGTCATGGAACTGGTGGAACGCTGGGAGGAAGAAGGAAGGATTTTTGTGATCCGGCCGCAGGGCAAGACCGTCTCAAGACTGGAATCCAAACCGGAAGTTCTGGAAGATTTCTATCAGCACGGCATAGAGCAGATGAAAGAACATTTCGGGGCAATGCAGGATTTCCTGGGAAAATAACAGAGAAAATGGAACGATTCTTACAGGTTCAGGCATGTATTGCAAAGACTGTAAGAACATGGGAGAATTTATGTTAGTGGAACGTTTTTATCCGGATGAATATCTGGACTCAACATACAGCATTGATTTTGCCGAACTGGCAAAGAAAGGCTATCGGGGAGTACTCTTTGATATCGACAATACACTGGTTCCGCACGGAGCACCGGCAGATCAGAAAGCAAAAGCCCTGTTTGCACATTTGAGGGAGCTTGGCATGGATTACTGTCTGATTTCCAACAATCAGCTTCCGCGTGTGAAACCGTTTGCGGATGCCATCGGAGGGAAATACATCGAAGATGCCCACAAACCATCCACGAAAAATTATCGGAAAGCAATGCAGATGATGGGTTGCACCGAAAAAGACAGCCTGTTTGTGGGGGATCAGCTCTTTACCGATGTCTGGGGTGCCAAAAGAGCAGGGATGCACACCATTCTGGTTAAGCCGATCCATCCAAAAGAAGAGATTCAGATCGTGCTCAAACGTTATCTGGAGAAGATTGTTCTGTATTTTTATAAGAAAGACAGGGAAAAAGAATGACAGAAAAAGTGACAGAGCTGTTAAAAAAGAAAAATCTGGATGCGATTCTGATATCCGATGGATATAATATGCGATATTTAAGTGGTTTTGGCGGTGCGACCGGTTATCTTTATATATCTGCCGATCAGAAAGTGCTGATGACCGATTCGCGTTATACCACGCAGGCAAAACAGGAGGCACCGAAGTTTGCCGTTGTGGAAGTTAGCACTGAGAAGGGTTACCGGGAGCTGATCACAGAATGTATCCGAAAAGATCAGGCAAAAACGATCGGTTTTGAAGATCAGCAGATGATCTGTGCAGACTTTAAAAAGATCAGCAGTCCGACAAAAGACGAAGCAACGTGGATGGAGCTTGGCGAAGAAGTCAATCTTCTTCGCTGCATCAAGACAGAAGAAGAGCTTGAAAAAGTCGCAAAAGCAGAGGCGATCGGAGATCAGGCATTTCAGAAAATCTTAGGAGACATCAAACCGGGTGTGACCGAACTTACGATCGCGGCAAAGCTGGATTATTATATGCGGGAACTTGGGGCTGAAGGCAACAGTTTCGATACGATCGTGGCATCCGGACTTCATTCTGCCATGCCGCATGCCGTACCGACCGCAAAAAAACTGGAAAAGGGTGATTTTATCACCATGGATTTCGGATGCCGATATGACGGCTATTGTTCGGATATGACACGTACCGTAGTGCTTGGAGAAGCCTCTTCAAAACAGAAGGAAATCTACGGGATCGTTCTGAAAGCCCAGATGGCGGCACTGGAGCAGATCTGTGCCGGAAAGACGGGATCGGAAGTCGATCAGGTGGCAAGAGGGCTCATTGCAGAAGCAGGTTATGGCGAGTATTTCGGACATGGACTTGGGCACAGCGTCGGACTTTTTATCCATGAAGAACCGAGACTGTCACCAAAATGCCACAGTGTATTGCAGAAAAATATGACGATGACAGTAGAGCCGGGCATCTATATCCCGGAATTTGGCGGTGTCAGGATCGAAGATCTGGTCGTGATCACAGAAAAGGGGTGCCGAAATCTTGCACATTCACCAAAAGAACTGATAGAACTGTAAAAAACAGTTGAAAAAGTGCAGGTTTTATTATAAAATAAGATGAGACTATGCGGACAGCCGATAACAGAAGTGCTATAAGCGGATTGCGATGTCCGTTTCGAAAATAAGGAGGAAGATCAGATGGTATCAGCAGGAGATTTTAAAAATGGTATTACACTGGAAATTGATGGAACCGTATATCAGATTCTGGAGTTCCAGCATGTTAAACCAGGTAAGGGAGCAGCTTTTGTCCGCACAAAGCTGAAAAACATTGTCAACGGAGGTGTAGTAGAAAAAACATTCCGTCCGACAGAAAAATTCCCACAGGCACGTATCGACAGAGTAGATATGCAGTATCTGTACAATGACGGAGATCTGTTCTATTTCATGAACGTTGAGACATATGACCAGGTTGCACTGAACGAAGACACGATCGGTGATGCACTGAAATTTGTTAAAGACAACGAAATGGTAAAAGTATGTTCCATCAACGGTGATGTATTTGCAGTAGAACCGCCACTGTTTGTAGAACTGGAAATCACAGAGACAGAACCTGGATTCAAAGGTGATACAGCTCAGGGAGCAACAAAACCGGCAACGGTTGAGACAGGTGCTAACGTAAACGTACCGCTGTTCGTAGAACGTGGCGACAAGATCAAAATTGACACAAGAACAGGCGAATATCTGTCCAGAGTATAAGAAAGATCATGGCTTTATGCCGACTTGAATTCAAAGAAGATGCTTTGGCTTGAACAAACTGCTGCAGTGTATTGAAAGATATGCTGCTGCAGTTTTTTTAGTCGGAGAAGACTTCCTTTTCTAAAGTAGCGGGCAACAGATTTGTCTCAGTGGGAGTGCAGTCTCCGGCTAAGATAAACGCTCCCCGGGAATGTCTCCGGCATATTCTTTATTCTTGTGCAGGGGTCTGGAATATGATATGATAAAAGCACAGGAATTGCCCTGAGACAAAGTACTTCGCAGGCGAGAAAAGGAAAGAAAAACAAAACAGGCGGAAAGGAGAAAAAGAAATGAAAAAGCGTAAAAAAAGAGAACATACAATGGTGCGTAAGCTGTTTATGCTGATGGCAGCTTTTGTATTGGTCCTCTGCATGAAAACTACGACTTATGCAGCAGCGACAAAAACCGTCAATATGGAAAGTGTCGGCTCCGGTATGTATATCCATATCGGCACTATGAAACGTGGAAAAGGAACTGTTTACCACAGGGTAAAAGTAAAGAAAAAAGGCATCCTGATCGTTGCAGGGGCGGCGATCGCAGAAGACGGAACACCGTATGGTATGGCAGTTCGCCTGTGTGACAGTAAGAAACGGTCTCTCGAGCCATATAAAAGAAGCTATGTCAGCACGGAAGAGTTTATCGTTTACGGAGTGAATCCGGGCACTTATTATATTGAGGTAAAGAATCAGAGTTATTATTCTCTTTCGGCAGGAGTAAAGAAAGTAAAAGACCTTGGAGGAGACAGTAAAAAGACAGCGTATCAGATTGCTCATAAGAAAAGAGTATCCGGACTTGTGACAGCAGGCGAAAAAGCAGGAAGTGCAGACTGGTTCAAGTTCAAGCTTGCGAAAAACAGAAAAGTCAAGATCGAGCTGGCAGCAATCGGTACCGATGCATTTCGATTCTATCTTTACGGACCGGGTTGCAGAAATGGAATATGCATGGCTTCCCTGAAAAATGACGCAAAAGATTTTCAGAAAAAGGTTGCTTTGAAGAAAGGGACTTACTATATCAAAGTGGTGCGTGCGTCAAAGAAAAGCAATGCATCCGGATTTTATGATGTGCGATGGAGTATGCAGTAGCAGCTGCGTAGAAAAATATGAATGTGCAAATGAACGAATTCCCCGAAGGCACGCTCTCGCTACCTCACATTGGCAGCGGTACGTAAGCGACCAAAATACGGTCGCAAAGTACCGGCCATGTTCGAGTACCTTCTTGGGAATTGTTCATTTTGCACATTGCCCAAAGTTCTTGGCTGGCCAGGGGCATCTATGCAGAAAGATATTTCCGGCCGGAATCCGATGAACAGTGCATGTGAAACAGCACAGCCATAACCGTACGAAAACAAGTCGCACTGACGGTAGCAAGGCTTCCGTCGTGAGGTTTGCGATGCTGCCGCCCTGAAGAGCCGCTGTTTGAGCAGCAAAGCTGCGAGTTTAGGCGGAAGGGCGGCTAATCGGCGAGCGAACCGAACAGGAAACGCAGCGTGTCAGCAGATTGTTTTCGTATTGTTATGGCGTTCTGTTTTCTATGTACTGCTTTTTCTATTTTGCACGGTACTTTTTTATTTTACATAGTGCGTTCTGATTAGTCATATTTTTTATGTATCAAAAAAATATTTAAAACTAACTTGCAATATGATAAAAATTATGCTAATATGTAACGGTAAATTTACAAAGAAAAATCCATTCAACCGGGCTTTTCTGCATGGCAGGAAAGGACTGTGTATGAGTTACAAAGAATTTATCGAAAATCTTCAAAAGGAAATAGAAAGCCGCATTGGGGAAGCGACGATTCTGTTTCATAAAGTTACGAAAAATAATGGAGTTACCAAAGACTGTTTCCTGATCCGGGAGAACGGTTATGATGTATCCCCTTCTGTTTATCTTGAAGATTACTATCATGCGTTCAGAGATGGCTCGACGATTCCGGAGCTTGCGGAGAAAGTTCAGCATATCTATCAGGAGTGCAAAAACAATACATCGCTGGATGCAGGACATTTTCTGAAATTTGATAATATAAAGAACGAGATCTTCTGCAAAATCATCGGCAGAGGGCGAAACGAAAAACTGCTTGCGGAAGTACCGTATATTCCTTATCTGGATCTTGCGGTTGTCTTTTATTACGTGCTTGAGAATGAGATGTTTGGCAGCGGAAGTATCCTGATCCGTCAGGAGCATCTGGATTTCTGGGAGGTCACAAAAGAAGAACTGTGGGAATATGCCAGGGAAAACACCAGAGAAAAGCAGCCGATGCATGTATATAAAATGTCAGAGCTGATCAGGGAGATGCTTCCGGAAGGGGAAAAACTGGATTTTCTGAAGGAAGAGATTCCGATGTACGTGATGACGAATGAGAAACGCTGTCTTGGGGCATGCGGCATTTTGTATGATCATATTCTTCAGGAAGCAGCCAGACTGTTAGAGGGATCGTTCTATGTGCTGCCAAGCAGCGTTCACGAGTGCATTCTGGTTCCGGAAGAAGCAGCACCGGAGGCCGCAGAGTTGCTTTCCATGGTGCGTGAGATCAATCTCACACAGGTGCCTTTGGAAGAGGTTTTATCAGATCAGGTCTACCACTACGATGCCAAAACGCATCATTTAACGATGGCTTTCCCCCACTGATTACTGAAAAATCTCCATTTTGCTTTACTTTTTGAAAAAAACATGTTATAGTAAAAAAGAATTTTTCCAAAAGAAAGATTTTACATGAGTATGTGCGGAAGCATTCATGTATAAAATGTGCACCTGTAGCTCAGGGGATAGAGCAATGGTTTCCGGTACCATGTGGCGGGGGTTCGAATCCCTCCAGGTGCGTTTTTTATATTTGAAAAAACCGCAACAGCAAATGGAGGTAGAAATTTGGGTGGTTTAAAAGAATGGCTGTCAGATAACCTCAGATATATCCTGATCGGACTGGCAATCGTACTGGTCGGTATCGTCATTGTGTTTGCAGTGAAGCTGACCGGTGGTTCCGGAAAGAAAACATCAGATTCTGAGACAGGAAGCCAGACGATTGAGACCGGCACAGAGACACAGGCTCAGACAGAGACGGAAGAGGCTTTGACAGAAAATGATCTGACCGTTCTTGAGACTGTGCAGAAATATTATACAGCAATGGGCAACAAAGACCTGGATACGCTGTCAGGCATGACAGAGTCCTTAAGTGACAGCGATAAGCAGAAAATTGAGAGTTCTATCATACAGAGCTATAATAATATTGCTGTGTATTCCAAGAAAGGTCCGGTGGACAATTCCTATGTTGTATTTGCTTATTATGAAGCAAAAGTAGGCGATGTCGAGGAACTGGTTCCGAGTGTGGTCTGTCTGTATCTGAAACCAGATGAGAACGGCGGATTGTGTGTTGCTGACTGGAAGTCTGATCAGGACACCAACGATTATATCGAGAAAGTAATCCAGAATTCCGATGTACAGGCTCTTATCAAAGATGTAAATGACAAGTATCAGGAGATCGTTTCCGGCAACGATGAGCTTCAGAAGATTGTCCAGGAGATGGATCAGCCGGAGACAGAAATTACGATTCCGGATGCAGAAGATAGCGGTGTGGAAGCCAATAAAGTCATGAAAGCAAAAGATGTGCTGAATGTCCGTGCAGATTCTTCCGAAGATGCAGAGATTATCGGTATGCTTGACAAAGGTGACAAAGTGACCAGAGTCAGAGTTCTGGATAATGGATGGGCAGAAATCAAATATGGCGAAGCGACCGGCTATGTATTAAACAAATATCTGAAAGATGTGAAGTAAAGAAGCATCCTTCCTGCGGGGAGGATGTTTTTTTGAACGCAGAGAAGCGGATTGTGAATGTCAGCAAAGCTGACCAGAATCGCGTGCCAAGTCTCACGTGCGTTCGACTTGAAATAAGGCTACCGCAATCCCACTGGCTTTAGACGGTGGGTTAAGGTAGCCA
>NZ_JBKVNQ010000025.1:0-36549 GCF_046967715.1 Hominisplanchenecus sp. | reverse complement strand
CGGCAGCGGAAGCTCCGCTACCGCCATCCTTAAATGGTTAGCTATCTGTTATTTCTTTGTTGTAACAGTCTTAGTTTTTGACCAGCCTGAATAAATCCTTATGGATTTGCCGTTAATCTTAACTGTCTTATAGGTGCAAACTCTTACATAATATTTTTTCTTTGCCTTAAGCTTTTTAACGGTAGTCTTTGTAGTCTTCTGCTTCTTGATTGTTACGGTTTTCTTGTTCTTCTTGAATTTCTTATTGGTTGCGACTTGAACTTGATAGCCTGTTGTCTGTGTAGCCTGCTTCTTCCACTTTACTGTAAACTTCTTTGAACCTGCTTTAAGTGAGGAAATACTTGTTGCCTTTGGCTTGATTGTGAAATAAAGCGTCTTTGTTCCGCTGTATTTACCCTTAAAGGTAATCTTTACTGCGTACTTGCCAACATACTTTCTGCCTTTTGCATAAGACACAGTATAGTCAGTATTCTTAACAAGTGTCTTTCCTGTTCTGTCCTTAACAATAACCTTAGGTGTTCTAACCTTTCCGTTATATGTTAATGATGTTGCTTTAAGCTTTATGCTTGATGCCTTTGGAATTACTGTCGTTGAAAGAGTTTTCTTACATACCGAACAGTAATTTACTATCTTGCCGTTTGCTGTTGGGGTTGCCTTTGTTACGGTTTGCTTTGTGGTGTGGGCAATCTTAGCAATATTGCCCCAAGATGCAAGGTCGGTTATTTCCTTTGTACCGAGTACATCTTCATAGAACTTGCCACAACCTTCGCACTTGTAGTATGCTTCCTTACCGCCCTCTGTGCAGGTGGCAGCTTTCGCAGCAACCAAAGTCAGATTGTGAGTGTGCGGTACAGTTTTGTAATATCCGCAGGTGTCGCAAACATTGTCAGAACCGTAATCGTGAGCCGCTTCGTCCTTTTTGTCGTGGCAACGAGAACATTCGTGCCAGTGGTTTGTAGAATCGTATTTCCAATCAGAACCATATGCATGACCGAGAGCAGTATTCATCGCTACGAAGGTATCTGTTGTGCTGATTGCACCGCAGGAGCAGCTCTTGAAATATACTGCGTTGCTTGTGCAGTCAGCAGGGGTTTTAAGTGCTTCTGGTTTTACAGTTTCCTGATTATAGGTGTGCGTATGTGGAGCGTTCTTGTAGGTCGCTTTCACACTTACTGCACTTGCAGGCATAGTAAATGTTGTGGTTGCGCTATTTGCGTCTGCAAGGGTAATGCCGCCGCTTACAACTTCCCACTTATCAAATACCTTGCCGGACGGAGCTGCACCTGCGGTCAGAGTAACGGTTGTACCCATTGTTGCCTTGGTGATCGGAGTGCCTGCACCAACGGATGCAGTACCGCCTGTCACGGTTACATTGTACTCAACAGCTTCCCAAACTGCGGTTACGGTAGTGTTAGCAGTAACGGTAATCTTATCGCCAACCACCTTTTCAACACCGCCAACGCTCCAAGCCTTGAACTGCTTACCGGCAGGAGCAGTGAAGCCGTTTGCAGGAAGCGTGTATTTGCCGGAAATACCGGTCACATCTGCCATTGTGCCTGTACCGCCGTTAGCCGCAAAGAAGTTTTGCATTGACTGACAAATCTGCAAACATTGGGTCTACAATCATTGCTTTGGGAATTCTTATGAAATTAAACTGCTCTGCCTGAGCTCCATAATAATAATCAAATGTCATAACCATCACTCTTCCATTTCTCCAATAACTGGTAAATTATGTTCTCCATTTCTGCCTTTGTATAATTTTCAGGAAAATACTGCTTAAGTTTCTTCCTGGATATTGTAACCTTTGCACTCTGCTGAGTTTTCTCTTCCGATCTTTCAATGATGTCTGTTGATTTTTCCTTATTTTTAATTGCCTTAACCTGCTCTAAACTAACCTTATATCCAAGATTGAAATAATCTAAAATTTCCTGCTGTTCACTCTCGGACAATTCTGCTATTTCCACTGCAAGTTTTATGGCAATCTTTTTTTCATCTACCATTTCAAGTAACTCCGGTAACAGATTAGTAAGCTTTATGTATCGTGATACCTGTCTCCCTGACAAGCCATTTGCCTCTCCTACAACTTCCCTGCTTTCTTCTCCTTTTATTCCTTTATGTTGAATCGCTTCAAGTTTCATTTGAAATGCATATGCTTTTTCACTTGGAAGAATTTCTTCTCTTTGAATATTTGAATCAACCATTACAATTGTGGCATCGTCATCACTTAATTCCCTTATAATAACCGGCACCTTTTCAATTCCTGCAAGTCTTGCTGCGTGAGTTCTTCTGTGTCCCGATATTATCTCGTATTCTTCGTCATTTGTTTTCCTTACCAATATAGGAAGAAGTACACCTCTTTCCCTTATTGACTCTGTTAATTCTTCCATCTTTTCATCATCCGACACCTTAAATGGATGATTGCTAAAATCATGTAATTTATCTACATCTATTTCTTTTAATCCATCTGTTATTTCCACTTTCAATAATTCATCATAACTTGTTAATTTTATTTTTTCTCTTACTTTACTCATGTACAAGCACCTCCTCTGTTAATTCTTCATAACTTTTTGCCACCTTTCCCCTTGGATCATGAATATATATACTCTTTCCCTCAGCACTTGTTTCTGCAGCTCTTACTGACATTGGTATTCTGCTGTCAAATATTCCAATTGTTTCTCCGTAGGTGCTCTCTAATGCCTCTAATATGTCCTTTGTATAGTTAGAACGCATATCAACCATTGTCATAACCATACCTTCTATTTTTAGCTCCGGATTTATCTGTCTTCTTACTCTGCTTATCGTCTTTATTAACTGCTGTAATCCTTTTACCGGTAAATACGATGCCTGAACTGGAATTAGTACTGAATTGGCACATACAAGCGCATTAATAGTTATCATTCCAAGGCTTGGCATACAGTCAATGAGAATATAGTCATAGTTTTCTTTTATATTAGAAATAAATCTTTTCATTACTAATTCCCTGCTCATTACATTAACCATAGAAACCTCTAATCCTGCCAACTCTATGTTTGCCGGAATAAAATCAATATTTTCTTCATGTTTTAAAATTATTTTTGCATAATCGATTTCTTCCTCATTTACAACATCCATTAACACATTTGCCAATGAATACTCAATCTTGTCTGGTTCATCAATTCCAAGACTTACTGTCATGCTACCCTGTGGGTCTGCATCTATTAACACAACCCTTTTTCCCTTTCTTGCTAATCCAATACCTAAATTAACTGTTGTAGTAGTTTTTCCTACTCCACCCTTCTGGTTTGCTATTGCAATTACCTTACACATTTCTTTCTTCCTCCTTATACATTTTTTAGAATGAAAACTCATATCGGCTCTGATTATTGTGTTACATTTTCGTCTTACTAAAGAAACAGGAAGACTTCGCATCTAATTTGGTTGAACCAAAATTTTCCAAAATCAAACCAAAATAAACCAAAATTCTACGATAAGACGTGATAATTTATGATATTTTATGAATTTAAGATATTTTGCATTTTCAGGATTCAGAAAGCAAAAAAAATCCCTCAAACATACTAAAAATAGTACATTTAAGGGATTTTCTCCTCTATAATGTGGGTTTTCACCCGTTATAAAATAGAATTTTTTTTATAAAATCAAGTTATGATAACTTATGATTTATTTCATCTGTTTTGCAACTTCTTCTGCAAAGTTTTCTTCTTTTTTCTCCAGACCTTCGCCTGTTTCAAATCTTACGAAACCTTTGATTGTGATGTTTGCGTTATTTGCTTTTGCTACTTCCTGAACGTATTTACCAACAGACTGTTTTCCGTCTTCTGCTTTTACATATACCTGATCCAGCAGACAGATTTCTTTCAGCTCTTTGTTGATACGGCCTGCGATCATGCCCTGGATAACCTTTTCCGGTTTCTGGGATTCTTTCGGATCGTTCATGATCTGAGCCAGCAGGATTTCTTTTTCATGAGCAATGTATTCTGCACTTACTTCGCTGTCGTTTGTGTACAGCGGTTTCAGAGCTGCAACCTGCATTGCTACGTTTTTAGCCATTTCTTTTACTGCATCGTTTACAACGTCTGTCTCAACGTCAACCAGAACACCGATCTTACCGCCCATGTGTGTATAAGAAGCTACGAAACCGTTTTCTTCTGTAACCTGTGTAAAACGACGGATGTTCATGTTCTCGCCGATGGTTGCGATCTGATGAGCCAGTTCTTCTTTTACGGTAGCGGACTCGCTGAATGTCCACTCTTCTTCCATAAATGCATCGATATCTGCTGCTTTTGTGTTCAGAGCCAGTTCTGCAACCTGTGCAACATATCCCTGGAACTTTTCATTCTTTGCAACAAAGTCTGTCTCAGCATTTACTTCTACTGCAACAGCTTTTTTACCGTCTTCGGAAACTTTCAGCATTACGATACCTTCTGCTGCAATTCTTCCTGCTTTTTTCTGAGCGGTTGCCAGTCCTTTTTCTCTCAGGAACTCAACAGCCTTGTCCATATCACCGTCTGTAGCAGTCAGGGCTTTTTTACAGTCCATCATACCTGCTCCGGTCATCTCTCTTAACTCTTTTACCAGTTTTGCTGTAACTGCCATTTTATTTTCCTCCGGATAATAAGTGGTATATTTGCTTTGTATCTATTAATTATTCAGCTGCTTCTTCTGTTTCTGCAGCTTCTTCAGCTACTGCTTCTTCTGCACCCTGATTTGCTTCGATAACAGCGTCTGCCATCTTGGAAACGATCAGTTTTACGGCACGGATAGCATCATCATTACCTGGGATTACATAATCCAGTTCTTCCGGATCACAGTTTGTATCTGCAATACCGATCAGAGTGATACCCAGTGTATGAGCTTCCTGAACACAGATTCTTTCTTTTTTCGGATCTACTACGAAGATAGCATCCGGGATTTTCTTCATGTCTTTGATACCGCCAAGGTTTTTCTGCAGTTTATCCATCTCTTTTTTCAGAGCGATAACTTCTTTTTTCGGCAGTACATCAAAAGTACCGTCTTCCTGCATAGCCTCGATCTCTTTCAGACGTTTGATTCTGCTCTGGATGGTCTTGAAGTTTGTCAGCATACCACCAAGCCATCTTTCGTTTACATAGTACATTCCGCATCTCTCAGCTTCTGTCTTAACAGCATCCTGAGCCTGTTTCTTTGTACCAACGAAAAGAACGGTACCGCCGTCAGCTACGATATCTTCTACTGCTTTGTAAGCTGTGTCTACCATACCTACTGTTTTCTGCAGGTCGATGATGTAGATACCATTTCTCTCTGTGTAGATGTACGGAGCCATTTTAGGGTTCCATCTTCTTGTCTGATGTCCGAAATGAACACCTGCTTCCAGTAACTGTTTCATTGAAATTACACTCATGTCTTTTCTCCTTTTGGTTTTTCTTCCGTGTGCTTTTGCTTCCTAATCAACTGCCATGCAGCACCATCTTCAGAATCCACACACGTGATTATTTTTTGCCTCTGGTAGTGTATCATAAAAATTTTCCAAGTGCAAGCCTTTTTTCTGATTTCTTCGTGCTTATTCGTGACGCAGAGCATCGATCGGATCGAGGTTTGCGGCCTGTACCGACGGGAGCAGTCCGAACACGATTCCGATCACCATGGAAAACAGCACAGAGATCAGAATTGCCGGAATACTGATCGCTACCGGTGTCCCGGAAACTTTATGGATGACCTGTGCCAGGATATTTCCTGCGATCACTCCGATAATTCCGCCAAGACTTGTCAGCACAACCGCCTCCGTCAGAAACTGCGTCAGGATGCTGCGTTTCTTGGCTCCGATCGCCTTTTTCAGTCCGATCTCGCTCGTTCGCTCGGTTACCGATACCAGCATGATGTTCATAACGCCGATACCGCCGACCAGAAGAGAAATACTTGCGATCCAAATCAGCTGCGTGTTCATCGTGGCACTGGAACTCTGGATCTGTGCTGCAAGTTCCAGCACATCCGTTGCTTTGTATTTTACATCGTCTTCTTTTACATTCATGTAGCCATTCAGGATATCTGCACTTTTCTGTCCGACTTTTGTCATCGTCTCGGTGGATGATGCACGTACCACAACATTCTGCGGCTCGTCATACTGATACGGAATGCACCAGCATGCGGAAGGAATGTAGACCACGCCAAGACTTTCGTTTCCTTTATAGTTATTATATTCTTCAAAGCTATTGATCGTCGGCTCAAATTCTTCCAGTTTCTGTGCAATCCCGATGACCGTAAACGGCTCTTTGTTGATCTCGATCGTTTTTCCGAGCGGACTTTCCTCCTGAAACAGGCTTGTCGCTGCCGACTGATCCAGGATCACAACTTTATGGAATTCTTTGTAGTCCTCTTCCCGGAAGGTACGGCCGGTACGCACTACATAACCGGTCGTACTGAAATAATTGTTGTCTACGCCAAGTACCTGTGCTCCCTGAAGAGAGTTATTATTATAATAAATACTGTCGGCATAGCTTCTGCTGTAGTAGGCGGCGGCACTCTCCACACCGTCCACGTCTTTGATCTCCTGCAGAATATCATTCGTTATGGTCGGCACGCCGCTCGGTGCCTGTTCGTAATCCGACACCTGGATTTTTTCATCTGCACGGTAAAGCTCTATATCTACCGTATTATTTCCGCCGCCGATCAGATTCTGCTTGATCTGTTCGTTCGTTCCCTGAATCGTAGAAACAATGGAAATAATGGATGCAATACCGATAATAATACCGAGCATCGTCAGCATAGAACGCAGTTTATGCGACCATACACCCTGAAATGCCAGTCTTATATTTTCTAACACATTCTACCTCCTGTTTTCAACTGCACGGCAAGTACTGAAAAACGCATGCCCGATCAGTATAACTGATCTGCGAATCCGCTTCCTTCCAGTTCTTTTACCGGTGCACCTTCTTTTACTGCTTTTCCGTATGGAAAGGCGATCCAGTCTGTCTCACTGACTCCTTCTTTTACTTCAATATAGGTGGAATATAATGTCTGTCCTGTACGGACATACTGTTTCTTCAGTTTTTTATTTTTTCCTTCTATATATACATAGCTCTGCCCGTTTTCCATGCGGATCAGTGCTTTCGGCAGATAAACGGAAGATCCGTTTCCGCCGTTTCCTTCGATCTGGATATCCACGTATTCATGATTGATCAGATCATCAGAATCCTCAATATAGGCAGTAAAAGGATAGCTGGAAGCATTCGGATTGCTGTCTCCGCCATAATAATTGCCATCAGCGTTAGACGGATATTTGGAAATCTCTGTGATCTCTGCTGTGATCGGTGTACCGCTCTCCTGTGCCGTTCCGGTAATTGTGGAACCGACAACGACGTTTCCGAGATCCATCTCGCTGATGCTGCCCTTCACATACATTCCTTTGTTGCTTGTCACTGTCAGAAAAGCTTCTCCGTCAACCTGTCCGACTTTCGGATCGCCGACGGTTTTCACCACACCGTTGATTGTTGCCTTCACCGTAGCCTCATCCAGTTTTCTCTGTGCCTGGCTGACACTGACTTCCGCATCACGGATATCCAGCTCAAGTTCCTTGATTTCTTTTTCTTTTTCGGCGATCGCCTGTTTGAGTTCCGATACGGTATAAATGCCATCACCCGGTTCAAACGGACCATCACCCGGATCGTCTGGTTCATCCGGATCGTCCGGTTCATCCGGATCATCGTTCTGCGGATCCTGGATATCCGGCACTTTTTTGGTAATGCCCTGGCTGGTAAAGATCCAGGTCACATCCGGAGCATAGGCTTTGCCTGCATCGATCGTTCCGTTGATCGTCACGGATTTGATATATCCGCCCGCCAGAGAATCTCCCTCTCTGATCTGCAAAACTGCATAGCAGCCTTTTCCGTCTTTATTCACACCGCCTTCTTTTCTGGAACTGCCATCGGTATTGAATCCAAGGATTTTGTTCATGAAAGATGCCGAAACCTCTGCTCCTTCTTTGCAGAGATACACATACGGATCTTTTTTCGTTCCGCTTCCTTTATAGTATTTCGTCTTATAATCCAGTTTCTGGTACGCCTTTGTCTTTGCAAGCGGAGAATCTTCCGTCTCTTCTTCTGTTTCTGGCTCGGATTCCGTTTCTGCCGGATATGCCGGCTCCGTGGAAGGCGTCGTGCTTTCCGGCGTCTGGCTTTCAGTCTGCTGCGTTGTCTCCCCGCCGACCGTTCCGGTGCTGTCACTGCCATCGCTGTTTCCGTCAATGACCTGCACATCCGCACCTGCTGCCGTGGAAACCAGTGAAACATTATGTTTCACAATCGTTGCCCTGGCTTCCTCATATCCATCTGCTCCACTGTCATCCAGATCATCTGAACTGTCATCCGGCTCATCCAGAAGAGAGGCACCGGATGAGCTGCCTTCACTGTCTGGCACTGGTGTGATCTTCTTTAATTTTTCCAGATCATTTTTTGCTCCCTGCAGTTCCAACTCCTGAATCTGTTTGTTGATCTGTTCTTCTTCCAGATTCAGCTGCAGAAGGGTCTTGTCATATTCCAGAAGGGTATCGCCAATCTTGACTTTGTCACCCTTTTTCACATAAACTTTCTCTACCACGCTGTCGCTTTCCAGATAGACATCCTGAGAAGCATTTGCCGTAACATAACCGCTGGTTGAAGTGCCTTCATCCCACCAGCCGCTGTTCAGGTAAGATACCTGCGTGACATCCACGGCACTGCCGCCGCCTCTTACTGCTCTTGCGATCCCCGTGATTGTGATCGCACACACCAGTACCGCTGCCGTTATGATCATCACATTCTTTTTCTTCAAAGAGTTTCCTCCTTTCGGTCACGTTCTGAAATCTCACCGTCAAAAATGTCAACGATCCGCTTTGCACACTGTGCCACATGGCTGTCGTGCGTGATCATGACAACGGTAACTCCTTCGTCATTTAACTTCTGGAAAAGCTCCATGACCTGATGACTGGACTTGGAATCCAGTGCACCGGTCGGCTCATCCGCCAGAAGGATTTCCGGATTGTTGACGATCGCCCTGGCGATTGCTACACGCTGTTTCTGACCTCCGGAAAGCTGATTCGGGATAAAATTCATACGGTCAGAAAGTCCGACCTTGTCAAGTGCCGCCGCCGCACGTTTCATACGCTCTGCTTTCGGTACGCCCGCATAGATCAGCGGCAGTGCAACATTATCCAGTGCAGTCTGTCTTGGCAGAAGCTGAAACGTCTGAAATACAAAACCGATCGTATTGAGCCTTAGATCCGCCAGATCATTGTCTTTCATACCGCCCACCATATGACCGTCCAGGATGAATTCTCCCTTTGTCGCACGGTCCAGGCAGCCCACGATATTCATAAGCGTGGACTTTCCAGAACCGGACGGACCCATGATCGCCAGATATTCTCCTTTCTCTACCTGGAGATTGATATCCTTCAAGACCGGAACAACCATGCTGCCCTGAATATAGTCTTTATATATATGTTTCAATTCCAATATCACTGTCTTTTCCTCCAATGCCGCATTATTCTGCACTTGCAGGACGATCTCCGGTTTCTGCTGCCCCGTCCGGCATGCTGCCTGCACTGTCATCTGCACTGTCGTCCGGATAATCTTCTTCATCCGGCATATTATCATCCGCACTGTTTATCATATCGGATGCACTTCCGGCCTCCTTTGGCATAACATCCTCGTCAGATCCTCCTATGATCTCTCCATCATCAGATCCGTTCATGACATCCGAATCCACACCACCATCCATACTTCCATCAGAGCCATCATCGCTGTTTCCATATATATCTTCGATATTTTTTGTTACTTTTTCGCCCTCTGTGATGGAATCTTCCGGGTAAGCGATATAATCATCCTCCGTCAGACCGTCCGTGATCTGATACTGATCGAGTTTTTCATCATATTCGCCAAGCGTTACTTTGCGTTTTTCGATCTTATCGTGTCTGCCGGCTGCCCAGACGTAAGGATCCTGTCCGTCTTCCTGGATGATATAATAGCTTGTCAGCCACAGGCCCTCTCTGTTTTCTGTCTGGCCTTCGTCTTTTTCCACATAAACATGCTGTCCGAGCATCAGGTCACTGTCATCCTCCAGATCAATGTAAAACGGATAGTTGCTGGAACTTGTCGTATCACTTGAAGAAGAACTGCTCATATAATAGCCGCTGTCGCTGTTTTCCTCCGGATGCTCCAGATCGATCGTGCTTACGGTACCTTTCCAGGTCTGGTTTTCGTCTACACGGGAATGTACGATTACGGCATCACCTTCATTTAAAGAAGTACGGTTCTGTTCATTTATCGTACCTTTGATGCGGTAATGTCCGGTCGATAAAAGCGTCATATACGCATTGGAATCATCCGAAGAAGAGCCGGAATATCCGGCACTGTCATCACTGGAATTGTTGATGGATTTTACGACTCCGTCGATCTCACTTGTCACTTCTGCTTCCTGAATGCTCTTTTTAAGCTGCTCGATCTCCTGCTGCGTGCTTTTCAGCTCGTATTCGCTCTTTTTCTGGTTGTTCTGGGCAGACTGGATACGCACAGTATAATCCAGCTGATCTTCGCTGGACGCATTTGCTTTTTCTTTCTGAAGTGTTGCAATATTTGATTTGTAAGTTTCGATATCCATCTTAATGCGGTCGATCTCGATCTCTTTGCTAGAAAGGTTCTCCTCCGCTTCTGATGTATCATAAATAAAAAGCTTCTGGCCCTTTTTGACCTCATCGCCTTCTTTTACATAACATTCTTTTACCTTTTTGTCGGATGACTGTTTGATCGTCACCGTTTTCTGCGGCTCCACCACACCTGCGAAACGGTTCAGCTGTCCGGTACCGCTTCCAAGTCCCATGATCGATGTCACAGAATCCACATACACCAAATCTCCACTGTCTGAAGAACCGGATGAATGTCCCTTCAGAAAAACAAATCCAAAGATTGCCGCAACAAGGATCACGCCTGCCGCAGTCCCCCCTATGATCAATTTCTTTTTATTCATATTTACCTCCTGCCTCTGGTTTATAAACAGATATTTCTCTGACCCGTACAGTATAACACATTCCCTTTTTATTGAATACTTAATTTTCTTTTAAAGTTTGAACGTTCTGTATTCACACTTCACTTTGCCATCAAAAAGGCTCCCGCATATGCAGGAGCCTTCCGGATATTTTATTCGATTTTTTAGATCAGCGGATATTTCTCCGTCAGACCTTTCACCAAAGCTTTTGCCCGTTTTGCAGCATTTTCTTCCTCTTTCAGCACGATGGCGATCGCTTCTGCGATCACATCCATGTCTTCGGTATTCATGCCTCTTGAGGTGACAGCTGCCGTTCCAAGTCGGACACCACTCGTCACAAAAGCGGATTTCGGATCGTTTGGTATAGTATTTTTATTGCAGGTGATGTTGACCTCATCCAGCAGGTTTTCTGCTTCTTTTCCGGTCTTTCCAAGGTTGGTCAGATCCACCAGCATCAGATGATTTTCCGTCTTTCCGGAAACAATGCGGATGCCGCGTTTTGTAAGACCGCTGCAAAGTGCCTGGGCATTGTCAATAACACCCTGAGCATATATCTTGAAATCATCTGACAGTGCTTCTTTAAAGCAGACAGCTTTTGCTGCGATCACATGCATCAGCGGTCCACCCTGTGTGCCAGGGAAAATAGCTTTGTTAAAGTTAAATTTCTTTGCTGTTTCTTCGCTCGAGAGGATCAGACCGCCTCTTGGTCCACGCAGCGTTTTGTGTGTTGTGGTCGTTGTCACATCCGCATACGGGATCGGGCTTGGATGGAGTCCTGCTGCCACAAGTCCTGCGATATGTGCCATATCCACCATCAGATACGCACCGACTTCATCGGCGATCTCGCGGAACTTCTTGAAATCGATGATCCTTGCATAGGCACTGGCACCGGCTACGATCAGTTTCGGATGACATTCGTTTGCGATCCTTCTGACTTCTTCGTAATCGATCACGCCGTCATCGTTTACGCCATACGGTACAATGTTAAAATATGCACCGGAAAAATTTGCTGGGCTTCCGTGTGTCAGATGTCCGCCGTGTGCAAGGTTCATGCCCATCACGGTATCTCCCGGCTTTAACATGGCAAAAAAGACTGCCATATTTGCCTGTGCTCCGGAATGTGGCTGTACATTGGCATAGGTGCATCCAAACAGTTCTTTGGCACGGTCAATGGCAAGCTGCTCTACCTCATCCACACACTGACACCCGCCATAATAACGTTTGCCAGGATATCCTTCTGCATATTTATTCGTCAATGGGCTGCCCATGGCTGCCATGACAGCTTTGCTTACCCAGTTTTCGGAAGCGATCAGCTCAATGTGACTGTTCTGACGTTCTTCTTCTTTGATGATACAGGATGCGATTTCCGGGTCTACGGATTTTACTTCATCTAACGAATACATATCTGATCCTCTCTTTCTGAAGTTTTATTCATTTGCAAGTTTGTTTAAATATATATAACTTTTGCAAAAATGTCAAGATGTTTGACAATATCTTTGATATCGGATAAAATAAATTTAAATTTGCTATAAGGAGGACGCTATGAACCGGAAATATTTTTCTGCCTCTCTGCTCCTGATCCTTTTGCTTCTGGTCATGCCTTTTTCGCTCGGCGGATGTTCCAAGGACTCTCCGAAACGTGCTGTCAAAAAGGAATTGAACCTGATCAAAGAGCTGGATGAGAGCACGATCAAGGCTTTTGTTTCCTATGAGGATATGATGAGTTCCCATTCTTCCAGCAGCGATGTCGGAATCGAGACAACTGAAGCGGTAAAACGGTTCTTTCAGAATTTCGATTATAAGATAAAGAGTTCTTCCGTGGAGGATAAGAAAGCGACGGTGCACGTAGAAATCACCAATCTGGATACGCATGCCCTCGCAAAGGATATCTGTCTGGCTCTCGTCAAGAAAGGTACGGGCAGCGGCTCATCGGAAAATATGACGCTGAACTCTTATTTTGCACTGCTTGGCGATGTTTTATCCGAAAACACCTATGATTTGGTGACCACCGAAGCGGATATCAAGCTTCTGAAAACGGAGGATGGCTGGATGATCCAGAATACGGATCAGCTGGAGGATGATCTGGTCAGCGGTTTTATCACCTATCTGAAAGATCCATATCTGGTCACACCGGAAGAGATCATTAACGTTGTCATGGAAGGGCTGAAAGAAAAGTCCCCGGACCAATGGAAATCTTATCTGAACATGCATGATATTTTTGCCACGTACAGCAAGGACTATGAGAAAGTGGACCATGCTCTTGCCGAACAATTAAGTAAATGTATCTCTTATAAAATCCTGTCGGTTCAGGAAGACCAGGCAGAAAAATCTGCCACGGCAACACTTTCCATCACCAGCCTGGATATGAAGCGTGTATTAAAACATTATCAGGATCTTCTGATACACTATGCGGCTACCTCAAAGTCACTCCGTGCCTCTTCTAGTGAGCTTGCTGATGAAACAGCCGCTCTGCTTGCACAGGCACTGACAGAAAACACCGACACGACGGATACCGAAGTGACGATCCATTTTACAAACAACGGCTCTTCCTGGGAAATCCAGCTGAACGAAGATTTCACCAATGCACTTCTTGGAAATGCCGGAGCTGCCATTCAGGCTTTTCAAAATGGATCCGTTGATGTTTCTGACAGTGTGTCGGATACAGAACAGTAAAAGCCGACTCAGCGAACGAGCGGTCATCCTGGTCGGAGATTGCAATCCGAACAAGATAAAAAATCCCGGATTTCTGAATTTCTTCAGTTATCCGGGATTTTCTATTATCCTGTCTTTTTATTTTTCTTCTTTTTCTTCTTTTTTCTCGATCTCAAGACCAAGCTCTTCCAGCTGTTTCGGATCTACTTCATCCGGTGCCTGCATCATCAGGCAGGAAGCATCTTTTACTTTCGGGAAGGCCATAACTTCACGGATGCTGTCTTCTCCTGCCATCAGCATGATCAGACGATCCAGTCCGTATGCCAGTCCTGCGTGTGGCGGTACTCCATATTTGAATGCATCCAGAAGGAATCCGAACTGTTTCTGTGCCTGTTCCGGCGTAAATCCAAGTACTTCGAACATCTTGGACTGAATATCATCCTGGTGGATTCGGATACTTCCGCCACCGATCTCATTTCCGTTCAGTACGATATCGTATGCCTGAGCACGTACTGCTCCCGGATCGCTGTCGATCTTATCGAGGTCTTCTTCCATCGGCATGGTAAACGGATGATGCATGGCAACGAAACGATTCTGTTCTTCGGACCACTCAAGCAGTGGGAACTCCGTAACCCACAGGAAACGGAAATCGTCTTTTTTCAGCAGATCCAGACTCTTTGCCAGATGCAGACGCAGTGCACCGAGCACATCCCAAACAACTTTTTTCTTGTCCGCAGCAAACAGCAGCAAGTCTCCCGGTTCTCCGTCCATTGCTTTTACCAGTTCTTTTAACTGTTCTTCTTCAAAGAATTTTGCAAAAGAAGATTTGTAAGTTCCGTCTTCATTGACTGCCAGATATGCCAGTCCTTTGGCACCATAAGTCTTTGCTACTTCTACCAGTGCATCAATCTTCTTTCTCGGCATATGCCCCTGTCCTTTGGCATTGATACCGCGAACGGTTCCGCCGTTTTCCAGTGCTCCGGTAAATACACCGAATCCGCAGCCTTTTACGACTTCCGATACGTCCTGCAGTTCCATGCCGAAACGGATATCCGGTTTGTCAGAGCCGAAACGGTCCATGGCTTCCTGCCAGGTCATACGCTGGATCGGCAGCTGTACATCCACGCCGATCTCTTTAAAAATGTATTTCAGGAGACGCTCATTGACATCAATGACATCGTCCATATCAACGAAAGAAAGCTCCATATCGATCTGTGTGAACTCCGGCTGACGGTCTGCTCTTAAGTCCTCGTCACGGAAACATTTTGCGATCTGGAAATAGCGGTCGTATCCGGAACACATAAGCAGCTGTTTGAGCAGCTGCGGTGACTGCGGCAGTGCATAGAAGCTGCCCGGATGTACACGGCTTGGTACGAGGTAGTCTCTTGCACCTTCCGGAGTACTCTTGATCAGGATCGGTGTTTCGATCTCCAGAAATCCTTCTGCATCCATAAAGCGACGGATCGCTGTTGCTACTTTGCTTCGAAGCAGCAGGTTTCTCTGCAGGTTCGGACGACGCAGATCCAGATAACGATATTTCAGACGAAGTTCATCTCTTGTCTGGATATGCTCTTCGATCGGAAACGGCGGTGTCTCGGACTCGGAAAGAATACGCAGACTCTCTGCTCTTACTTCCAGCTCGCCGGTTGCAAGATTATCGTTGACTGCTCCGCCGCGTTTTTCCAGTTTACCGGTTACGGCAATGACAAACTCACTTCTCAACTTGCCGGCTTTTTCATATCCTTCGGTTCCGATATCATTCTCATCAAAAACAATCTGTAACAGACCGCTTCTGTCTCTTAAATCAATAAAGATCATACCACCAAGATTTCTTCTTTTCTGTACCCAGCCCATGACAGTTACTTCGCTGCCGATCGCTGCGTTTACGACTTCTGCACATCTGTGGCTTCTGTGCAGGCCTTTCATTGATTCAGCCATTTGCTTTTGTCCTCCTTTATTTGATGCCGTCACAGAAAAATTCTTTGAATTCTGTGTAGCCTTCTGCCGTCATCTGTTCCTTCTGGAATTTTTTATTTTTCTTCATCATATTGACGCTTACGATGCTGCCGTTCTTGCGTTCTTCTGCGGCTTCTTTGAAAATTGCAGCCAGCTTGTCACCCGGCATATTTTTTTCAATCAGATATGCTTTCTTACCTGCATTGCTCGGAACCTGATAATCACGCTCCAGAAGCAGCATGACAATACGTTCAAATCCGATGGAGAATCCGCATGCACAGGTCTTCTGACCGGTGAATTTGCCGATCATTTCATCGTAGCGGCCGCCGCCTCCGACGGAACCTCCGAATCCATCAATACTGATCTCGAAGATCGGTCCGGTATAGTAGGACATACCGCGAACGAGGGTCGGATCGAACACGATCTGGAATTTTGCTGTCTTGACAGTGTCAACACTCTGGATGATTGTCTCCAGTTCTTCTGCGATCTTCTGATCCAGGAAGCCTTCCAGAAGTTCTTTTAAGCGGCGTACGCCATTTACATCTTCGGTCACCTCATCAAACAGGGACAGGTACTTGTCGATGCTCTCTTTTGCAAATCCTTCTTTTTCCAGCTCTTCTGCCACGCCTTCTTTGCCGATCTTGTCCATCTTATCCAGAATGATAAAGACGGTATCGTAGCTTTCTTCCGGGAAACCGCTGCATGCTGCCATGGCTTTTAAGATCCTGCGGTCGTTGATGCGGATCGTAAAGTTTTCAAAGTCCAGTTTGCCGACCAGCGTGGAAGTTGCCAGGATCAGCTCGATCTCTGCCAGGATCGTCGGCTCGCCGAGAATATCGATATCACACTGCATGAACTGGCGGTAACGGCCTCTCTGCGGTCTGTCTGCACGCCATACATTTCCCATCTGCAGTGCTTTGAACGGACTTGGCAGATTGTTTGCATTGTTTGCATAATATCTGGACAGCGGAACAGTCAGGTCGTATCGCAGTCCGCCGTCGACCAGATCCATCTCGGTTTCGGCCGTGTCGATCTTCAGTTTTTCGCCTCTTTTTAAAATCTTAAAGATCAGTTTTTCGTTTTCTCCGCCCTGCTTGCTGGAGAGGTTCTCGATGTGCTCCACGCAAGGTGTCTCAATGGAAGAAAATCCAAACGTTCCGTAAGTATCTTTGATCATACGGATCACGTAATCGCGGATCTCCATCTCGCGTGGTGTAATATCTTTCATGCCGGTTACCGGCTTCTTCTTCATTGCCATAAAGTATCCTCCTCTAAATCCCATTTCATCTGTTCACATGTCCGGATCCTTTCACAGATGATCTCATCATGAATGATCTCCAGAAAACACAAAAACAGTTTCAGATCAAAATTTTTTATTTCTTCAATCATAATGGCAACCGCCTTTTCCCATGAAAAAGCTCTGCGGTACGGTCGATCGGAGATCAGTGCCGCAAACACATCACAGATCCGAAGGATCCTCGCCCCAATGGGGATCTCATCTTCCTTCAGGTTCGATGGGAAACCGCTGCCGTCATAATTTTCGTGATGATATAAAATGCTTTTTATGATAAAATCCGAATAATGATTTTGCGATGTGATCGCATATCCCAGTGTCGGATGAAGCCTTACATACTTGATCTCCTCGATCGTAAGCGGCTTCTGTCCTTTCTGATACACATATTTTGCCATCTCAAGTTTCCCGATGTCATGCAGAAGTCCTGCGATCGACAGCTCGTGGCACTGTTCTTCTGACAGTCCCGCCTTTCTTGCAAGCTCTCCGGCCAGAATACTGACCATCATCCCATGCTGCAGTTCTTTGCTCAGGCTGAACTGTATGATATTATACCCGGTTTTTTTCATAGTCACAATAACCCTGTTTCTTACGTTCTATCATTTCATCGATCCGCTCGATATAGTTTTTAATATCCTTTACATTTTCCGCACGCTCAATGCGATCATTCATCACAAACTTGGTCGAAGCACCGGCTCCAAGTGCCAGGATCGACTGCTTCTCTTCCATGATCAGGATATTGTAAATGCCTTCTTTTTCCGGTTTTGCATATCCGACATTCTCAAAATTGCCCTTCATATTCTTCTGGCGGTAGAGATAATATGGGAACATACCGGCTTTTGCCGCATACTGCTCCGTCATCTCCATGATCCTCTGATTGTTTGTGAAAGTCATCTCTTTATATTCATCTTTAAACAGGTTGAGACGTGCCGCACGTTTGATGGCCAGAGAATGTACGGTGATGCTGTCCGGATCAAGAGATAACACCTCCTGCATGGTGTGCTCCACCTCTTCGATGCCTTCTCCCGGAAGTCCTACGATCAGATCCATGTTGATATTGTCAAACCCAAGCTCTCTGGCATCGGCAAATGCCTTTCGGATGTCTTCCACCGTATGCCGTCTTCCAATGATATCCAGCGTCTTCTGGTTCATCGTCTGCGGATTGATGGAAATCCTGGTCACCGGATGCTTTCGGATCACAGCCAGCTTCTCCCATGTGATACTGTCCGGTCTGCCCGCTTCCACAGTATACTCTTTTATGTGGCTGATATCAAAACATTTTTCCACTTCAGACAATAAACGCTCCAGCTGATGCGGCTCCAGCGTGGTCGGCGTGCCTCCTCCGATATAGATCGTATCCAGGACCTGACCGGCCCACATACTCGCCGTTTCCCGGATTTCATGGCAAAGTGCATCCAGATAATCATCGACCTTATTTTTCCACACTTTTAACGGACTGGAACTGAACGAACAGTATGCACAGATCGTTGGGCAGAATGGAATCCCGATGTAAAGGCTGTATCCGTTTTTATAGTCAATATCCTCCAGGATATGACGTTCTCTGTTGGCAATTGAAACAGCCAGTGCCGTTTTTTCCCTGCTGACCAGATACTGCTCCCTCATGATCTTTGCCGTCTCCACGTTAGAATGTCCGGCATCGATCAGTGCCATCGGTATTTTCGTCGGCCGCACACCGGTCAGTGTTCCCCACGGAAGTTCCTGTCCGGTTCTTTTCTGCAGCATATGGTACAGCAAAATTTTTGTCTGATTTTTTCTTTCTTTCCGCCCGTGCATCTCTTCTGTGAGCCACACGCCTTCTTCCTGACGTTTCCGGTCACCGCTTACACGCTCGATGCGGATGCTTATCTTATTTTTCCCGTAAAAAAGAGAGATTTTTTCATCGTATTCCGCTGCCGGACTGTCATCGTCAGACAAAACGATCTCTTCTTCCGGATAAAACGATTTCACCAGATTGTATACATCATACTCAAAATCTCTCTTTTGGAACTGTATTGCTATCATCTGTTCTACTCATTTCATTTTTATTTGCAAACGTTCCGGTCGGCACAAAGCCATGATCCACCGGACAATGTGTGCCTCGCGGAGCGTTTATCTTAGTCGGAGTCAAAACTCCCGCTAAGATAAATACGGGTTAAATCTTTGTTCATAGGCAATCGTCGTTATTTCCTGGTGTCCCGGATAAACGACTGTATCACCCGGCAGATTCTCCGTCAGATACTGCACGGAACGCACGATCTGTGACATGCTGCCGGTCGGAAAATCCGTTCTCCCGACGCTGGTGCGAAACAGTGTATCCCCGGAAAACAGTACTCCTTCTTCCGACAGATAATAACAGACACCGCCCTTTGTATGCCCCGGTGTCTCGATCACCTTAATCTTAAACCCTGCAAGAGTCAAAGTTTCCTTATCTCTCAGCAGACGGTCTGCACGGATCGACAGAGCAGCAGCCCAGGAAGCAGAAAGATTGTAACTGCCATTTTCCAGTACTTCCTCTTCCTTCTCGCCGGCATAACACTGTACACCTTTAAAATATGCTTTTAAATCATCCACCGCACCGATATGATCAAAATGACCATGCGTAAGCAGAATCCCCTGCAATTTCAGGCCATCCGCTTCAATCTTCCGGATGATCCGCCCGGCATCATCCGCCGGATCGATCAGGATCAGTTCCTTTGTTTTCTCATTTATCACAAACCAGGTGTTGGTCTGCACCATGCCAAGCACCATCTTTTCTATTTTTATATTTCCCATAAACGCCTCCTCTGATCAGCCTGAAGTACGCTGGATATCGATCACACTCTCGATCTGACGTATCTTGGCAGTCAGGCTTGCAAGCTCTTCTTTGCCCTGTACATCAAAGGTAAGCAGGATCGTGGCAACGCCCTGTTTGTTCACACGGCAGTTCAGAGAACTCAGGTCAATCTTCCGTTCTGTAAAAATCTTGGAAATATCCACAAGAAGTCCGGTACGGTTGTATCCGAAAATCTTGATCTCTACGGTGTAACGTTCGTTTTTATCCTGCTCAGATTTCTGCCATTCTGCCTCGATCAGTCTTGCCCTGTCTGTCTCTGAAAGGTTCATCACATTTACGCAGTCTGTCCTGTGAACGGAAATGCCGCGCCCCCTTGTCACAAATCCGACGATCTCATCTCCCGGAACCGGTGAACAGCATTTGGAGAAACGCACTGCCACATCATGGATGCCTTTTACGACAATGCCGTTCCCGGATTTGGCGATCCGCATCTTTTCTTTGCCCTCAGCAGCTTCCATGATATGCTCATCCGTGATCTCCTTCTGGTGCTGCTTGTTGTACTCATCCAGAAGCTTGTTGACAACCTGTCCCTCTTTCAGACCGCCATGTCCGATCGCTGCCAGTGCAGAATCCCAGTCACGAAAACCATACTTACGCATCACACTCTCCATGTAAGACGGTTTCATCAGGTCGCTTAATGTAATACTACGGCTCTTGCAGTAAGCTGCCATCAGTTCCTTACCGCGGGTGATATTGTCTTCTTTTAATTCATTGCGGAACCACTGGTTGATCTTGTTCTTTGCCTGGGCACTCTTTACGATCTTCAGCCAGTCACGGCTCGGACCTTTGGAATTCTGCGAAGTGATGATCTCGATACGGTCCCCGTTCTGGATCACATAATCGATGTTGACCAGCTTGCCGTTCGCCCTGGCACCGATCATCTTGTTTCCGACCGCACTGTGGATGCTGTATGCAAAATCGATCGGTGTGGAACCATTTGGCAGATTCTTGACGTCACCAGCCGGTGTGAAACAGTAGACACTTTCTGCAAACAGATCCAGATCGCTCTTTAAGAGACTCATAAACTCTTTGCCGTCCGACATATCCTTCTGCCATTCCAGAATCTGTCGCAGCCAGCTCAGTTTCTCTTCTTCCTGTTTGGAAACATTGACGGTTCCTCCGTTGTTTGATGCTTCTTTGTATTTCCAGTGTGCCGCAATACCATATTCTGCGGTACGATGCATCTCAAACGTACGGATCTGTATCTCAAACGGTCTTCCGCCAGGTCCGATCAGCGTCGTATGCAGAGACTGATACATGTTCGGCTTCGGCATCGCAATATAATCTTTAAAACGTCCCGGAATCGGTTTGTACATCTCATGTATCACACCGAGTGCCGCATAACAGTCCTTGACCGTATCTACGATGATACGCACTGCAAAAAGATCATAGATCTGATCGAGCGTTTTGTCCTGGTTTACCATCTTTTTGTAAATGCTGAAGAAATGTTTGACACGGCCGTCGATCTGTGCTTTGATACCCGCTTTTTCGATATGGGCACGCACTTCTGCGACAATACCGTCCACAAATTTCTGGCGTTCTGTTTTACGCAGAGCGATCTTTTCTACCAGGTCATAATAAACTTCCGGCTCCAGATATTTCAGCGAAAGGTCATCCAGCTCTACCTTAATCTTGGAAATACCAAGTCTCTGAGCAAGCGGAGCATAAATATCCATCGTCTCTCTCGCTTTTTCTTTCTGTTTTTCCGGCTTCATATATTTCAGCGTACGCATATTGTGAAGCCGGTCTGCAAGCTTGATCAGGATCACACGGATATCCTTTGCCATGGCAAGGAACATCTTACGCAGGTTCTCCGCCTGTACTTCCACCTTATCTGCAGAATAGCTCAGCTGTCCCAGTTTTGTAACGCCATCCACCAGAAGTGCGACCTCTGCCCCGAACTCTTTGGTGATCTCCTCCGTCGTCATGACCGTGTCCTCAACCACATCGTGAAGCAGTCCTGCAACGATCGTCTCTTTGTCCAGCTCCAGATCTGCCAGAATGATCGCAACGCAAAGCGGATGAATGATATATGGTTCTCCGGATTTTCTCTTCTGACCCTCATGTGCCTCATAAGCAATCTTGTAAGCTTTTTCAATCATGCTGATATCCGTGGATGGATGATATTTCTTCACGCTCGCGATCAGTTCATCATACAAGATCTCCGGACTTGTAAAATCCTCCATGGTTTTTACATTCGCATCGGCTTTTTTGATCTCCGCTTTTTTCATCTCTGAATTTTTTATTTCTGTCGTTGTATCTACTTTGTTTTTTTCGTCGCTCATAGCCAGTACCCTCTTTCCGGAAATCCGCAGAAAGCAGATTCTGAATCTGCCCCTGCAACCATCTATTGTCTACTGTTTTTATTTCCCATCATAGCAGAGTACAGACTCTACCTCATATCCTTTTAATCTTTCACGGCCTTTTAATCCGGCCAGCTCCATAAGGAAAACAACCTTTACAACTTCTCCGCCGAGTTCCTCAACCAGTTTGATCGCAGCTTCGATCGTTCCGCCTGTAGCAACCAGGTCATCTACCAGCACAACTTTCTGTCCCGGTTTGATAGAATCCTTATGCATTTCAATCACAGCACTTCCGTATTCCAGGTCATATTCCATGCTGACCGTTTCACATGGCAGCTTGCCTTTCTTTCGAACCGGTACAAATGCCTTGTGCAGGTTATATGCAATCGGTACACCAAAAATAAACCCTCTGGACTCTGTGCCGACAACGACATCAAACTCGGTATCTTTCAGCTTGTCCTGCATGGACTGGATTGCCAGATGCAGTCCGTCCGGATCCTGCAAAATCGTTGTGATATCGCGGAAAATAATCCCCGGCTCCGGGAAATCAGGTATACTTCTTACATATTCTTCCAGTTTTTTCATATGTCTACTCCTCCTGTACATGGCATTTGTTTTTAAATCCTACTGTTTTGCAGATTTTCTTTAATCATTTATTCAGTATATCATCCCGGGATTATCTTTGCAAGACTCTACCTTTTGCTTGATAGCAAAAAAGACCCCCGCTTCTATAAGCGAGAGTCTTCTCCGACCAAGATAAAAAAAGTGCGGAAGGCGGGACTTGAACCCGCACGGTATTGCTACCACAGGCACCTGAAGCCTGCGCGTCTGCCAATTCCGCCACTTCCGCATCACAGCTATATTTATACCACAGGTTTCTGTGGTTGTCAACAGTATTTTTTGATTTTTTTATATTTTTTGTATTTTTCCTACGATTCAGACAACTTACTGTGTTTGATCCTATATCCATTCAGGTATCTGATATAAAAGACCGTTTTCTTTTTTCTGATATTTACCTGACAGAATCACGAATGCACTTTCTCTTTACATTATTTCTCTCGTCAAAAAGATAAGAGAGTTCGATTTCTATCGAACTCTCTTATGCAGTTGACGGGACTTGAACCCGTACCCAGTTATCCCAGACTAGATCCTTAGTCTAGCGCGTATGCCAATTCCGCCACAACTGCTTGACACTGGAGAGTATAGCACCTTACCATCCTTTCGTCAACCCCTTTTTTGAAATTTTTTTAATTTTTTCTATTTTTCATATTTTTGCAACGATTTTGTGTTCCCCGGGCATCTGGCAAAATGGAAGGTACCTCACATCGGATACACTTTTATGGATTGCACCGTTTGCACGGCTCGTATCCCATATTCAGTACTTCTTCTCTGGTTCCGTCGTAGACCCATTTGTTACTGTCACTCATCTGATTCACGCTGGAACAGCTTGGACGATGGAATTTCATGGTATTGGTATTAAGGATATACTCGCTCGCCGCTGCAGCCTGTTCCTGAACCTGTGTCTGTTCTGCCGGTGCTTCCGTCTGAACTTCTTCTGCACGTTCATCACCCGACTCTGCCTGACTTGCATAAACTTCAGCATTTTCTGCCAGATGACTTTCTCCTGTCGCATGGTCGATCGCAACACCCGGCTGTTCGTTGTACACAAATACATGATAACAGATACCGTCGCCATCATCTTCTACTGATCTCGCTTCCATCTCCACGCCGTCCGCCACCAGGTTGTCTCCTGTATAGATCGGTGTCACGCGATACAGAACATGGTTGCCTGTTTCTTTGATGTAATCAGCCACCATATTTTCAAACGGCAGCATCCCGTCCACATTCATGTATCTCGTACCGGTGATCAGATTCTTTTCGTTGGCATTTTCCGCTGTCAGCTGATAGCCGATCAAATGGCAACGATTATAAAGATATTTGCCGTCTACAAAATCGTATTTTACTGTATGCCAGCCGCTCGGTTTTACTTTTCCGATCGAACCGCGTTTTTTCGTTGGCATCAGATCTTTTCCGATATTCGAAACTGCCACACCGCATCTGCCCAGTTCATCCAAATCACTGTAATATTCATACGATGTTTCCGAATAATCACTTTCCTGAAAATCCGGTTCATTATCATCGATCACCACATACGGTGCATCCGCAAAGGCCGGGATCTCCTCCATGGTAAGCACTGAACTTTTTTCCGTCGCATAGTCCGTTATCTCATCCTGCGTTTTCGCGGCACTTTCTGTTTCATCCGAAGCAACGACTGCTCTTTGCTCCTGTGTTTCTTCCAGCGTATCTGCTGTTTCCGTCAGCGTCTGCTGCATTATGGCATCTGTCTGCCGGCTCTCCGTTTCCGATCCGCAGCCTCCGATCAGCAATGCAATCAGCAAAAACCAAATGGGAAGAAATCTTTTTCTTTTCTTTCTGTTGTCTTTCATCTTTTTCAAGCCTTTCTTTTTTACTTCTGTAACGCTTACTCTTTATGCACGCTCTTTCTCCAAGAACCTCTCTGCCCTCTTCTTCAACAATTCTTTCTCATGCACGGTCTTTCTTCCTGTACTGTAACCGTGTGATCTTTTCGTGAGAATATCCGGCAAATTCCTCTTCCGCCGTTTTCTCCATCTGATCCAGATCCAGATCCAGTTTAAGGTCAAACGGATACGCCCGGTTCCATCCAAACACGATCAGTTTTTCAATCCGCCCCTCCGTTCCCTTCAGTGACTGATTTTCAACAAAACAGATATCTCCTTCTCCTGCTTTTTCCAGAAAATTTTCATCCACGCAACAGTTTTCCGGATGTTCCTGCTCAAAAAGTTTTTCAGAAAACGGATGTATCCAGAGCTTCTTTCCTTCTGACAACTCCAGGATCTTTTGGATCACCGTCCGGTCTTTTGATACCCTTCTGTTGTTAAAAAGCATGCCACCTCTGTCTTCTGTGCAAACAATCACGATCATTTCTCATTCTCCCTCCTGTCGTCTGTCTTTTTCACTTCGGATAGTGCCGTCACTTTCCGTACCGGCAGATCCTGATGTCGTGGTTTTTATTTTGACACCACTATTATAGAATTTTCTGTTTCTTTTGGCAACCCGATTATCCCCCTGATATTTCTTTTGTTCGCCCATTGATAATTTTACCTTTCTGACAATCGTTACCTCCATCTGTTTATGGAAGCATTATACTACATTGGGACATTTTCCTTTGTGGTATATCAGGATATTATCATAAATGGTTCATAATATTTTTATTTTTTTTCAAAAAAGTGTTGACAAACGTCAATCCATGTAGTAGTATATGCGTTGTGAGTTGCGAGTCAGCTTCACAGAAACAATACGCGGAAGTGGCGGAATTGGCAGACGCGCAGGCTTCAGGTGCCTGTGGTAGCAATACCGTGCGGGTTCAAGTCCCGCCTTCCGCACTCTTCTTTCTGTAAAGTGCGAGCGACATACAATTTTATATTTTTTCTAAATGCGGAAGTGGCGGAATTGGCAGACGCGCAGGCTTCAGGTGCCTGTGGTAGCAATACCGTGCGGGTTCAAGTCCCGCCTTCCGCACTTTTTATTTTCTGTTTAAAGAACTCGCAGAGCAGACTGCGAGTTCTTTTTTTCTATACATTACATGATGCCAGGGTGCTATGTGCCAGTGGCACATGTTTAGCACCGACCGAAGCGGAGCGTAGAAAGGATTGTGGGAGTGCAACGCACGGAACATTCATGTCTCAGACTTCTGCCCGGTATAAATAAAAAAATAGAAGAAAAGCTTTTTCAAGCTCCTCTTCCATCTTATTAACTCTCACATTTGCTGTGTAAACAGCTGCTTTCCCGGTATTATGCCAGTTTAGATTTTGCCAGCTCTGCCAGTGTTGCAAATCCTTCTGCATCATTAACTGCCATGTCTGCCAGGATCTTGCGGTTCATTTCAACACCTGCCAGTTTCAGTCCATACATGAATTTGCTGTAAGACAGACCATTGATTCTTGCTGCTGCGTTGATACGAGCAATCCACAGCTGTCTGAACTGACGTTTTTTCTGTTTTCTTCCTGCATAAGCACTTGTCAGTGCTCTCATTACAGACTGTTTTGCAACTCTATACTGTTTGGAACGAGCACCTCTGTAACCTTTTGCCAGTTTCAGTACTCTGTTATGTTTCTTTCTAGCGTTCATGCCGCCTTTAATTCTTGCCATGTCTTATTTCCTCCTTCGCTTATTCTTATAAATAAGGTAAAATCTTCTTCATGTTCTTGAAATTTGTAGCATCTGTGATGATTGCTTTTCTCAGATTTCTCTTTCTCTTTGTGGATTTCTTTGTTAAGATATGGCTCTTGTAAGCTTTATTTCTTTTCAGTTTTCCTGCACCTGTCTTTTTGAAACGTTTTGCAGCTGCTCTGCTTGTTTTAATTTTTGGCATTTTACGTTTTCCTCCTTGTATAAATTCTGTTTATCGGCTGTAACCTTCCGGTTCTGGCCGTTCTATTTTAACCCTGCGTTCTTAGGAACGTTTTTCGGTTAAAAACATCGCCATGCTCCTGCCTTCCATCTTGGCCGGCTTATCTACGAGTGCGATATCTTCCAGTGCTTTTGCGAACTCATCCAGGATATGTCTGCTTGACTGTACGTGAGCCATCTCACGCCCTCTGAATCTGAGTGTTACTTTTACTTTATTACCTTTTTCAATAAACTTTCTGGCTGAAGCAATCTTGGTATTCAGATCGTTGCTGTCGATATTCGGGGAAAGACGAACTTCTTTTACTTCTATCGTCTTCTGTTTTTTCTTTGCTTCTTTTTCTTTTCTTGCCAGCTCGTAACGGTATTTTCCATAATCAATGATTTTGCATACCGGTGGTTTCGCCTGCGGCGCAATCTTTACCAGATCCAGTTCCGCCTCTCTTGCGATCTTCATAGCTTCTCTGGATGACATAATTCCAAGCTGCTGTCCATCTTCGCCGATCAGACGTATTTCTCTGTCTCTGATCTGTTCATTAATCATTAACTCGCTAATAGTTTTGCACCTCCATTAATGCGTGTACCACCTTTGCTCCCTCATAGACCAGAAAAAGGTGGACAGCATAACTGTCCACCTAATAATCGTTTTCCCTGAAACAAATCTCTCTGTTTCTGAACTTTATTAACCGATAGTCACCTTTTGTGCTACGGTGAGAGTGGACACTCTGCTTTGTTTTCTCAATAACCTTGAATAGATTACCATACTTACCGGCAGGTGTCAACCCCTTTTTTTATTTTCCGCAGTTACATTTAAATGTTCCACATTCTGTCTGCTCGCAGGTACATGCCCCGGCTCCTACAATACCGATCTGATCTGCCGTACATTTGTGTTCATCATTGTATACACAGTGACAGGCTTCACATGCAACATCGATTTTCTGCGAAGCACTGCCCATGGAACTTTTCGCTCCCTGTGTGGTTCGTTCGGTAAAATCCGTACAGCAGGTTTCCTGTACTCTGGTCGCATTTTCACCGCCTACTTTAATATCACCTTTACTGCAGTACATCCCGTCATTGTATACACATTTCTGTGCCGAACATACTAACATCGCCATGATACTACCTCCTTTTATGATTTTGGGTTACAAAGCTGTTAAAATCAAACGATGCCATAAAACCACTCCTGTGCAAGCACATCGTGGTTTCAGGCTTTTGACCCTGGCATCTTACAAATTGTTTCCCCGCTAAACGGTTCTTACAATTTCCCGGATAGTATCTGCTGTTTTTTCTTTTTTATTCACAACGGTTCACTGTTCTTTTTCTGGATTTCCCGTATTTTTTTCCAGGTTCTGGCAAAATCTTTCCGAAGCGGATATCCATATTCCTGATAAGTGATCGTCTTGTCCTTCGTTCTTTCTTCAAAGGAAAAATAAAGATCACGGGTATATCCGTCTACATCTGTGCTGTCTGCAGAAGCATCATTTTCTGCAGCCGGAATATTTTTCAGTTCCTGTCCGGTTTTTTCTGTCAGCTCTTTTTTATAAATACGGTAAAGCTCTTTTGCATCTTCTCCGGTCACCACAACATCGTCTTCATAGAGATAAGAAAGACGGATGCCCGTCAGTTTCTCTTCTGCATACTGCGGATCATTTGAAAGAATCGGATAGCAAAGCTGCTGATACCAGGACTGCTTCCACAGTTTTTCCTCTGCCGCATTCCAGACATCATCCAGGATAAAATAGCGGCGATATTTTACTTTTCCATTCTGCATGACAAATTTTACAAGCACTTCATCCACATTTCCATCTTCGCCGCAGTCACGGTTTCCTTCTGCATGTGCTTTTTCTACCAGATCATAGATCACATCAAACTGTTCTGTCTGCTCCAGATCCAGGTGGCTTTCAATATCACTTATTGTTTCAAGACTTTGCATCTGATTTTCTATCACATAGAGGTTTCCATAAATTTCTGCACCAAGACCGCCTCTGCTGCACACAGACATCGCTTTAACCTCTTCTTTTGCCGGCATCCAGCGATTATATCCCGGCCAGTCAAACACCAGACTGCAGATCAGCAAAATCCCTGCCGCCAGTGTGATGCCGGTTCCGATCTTATGGGCAAAGGCCAGTTTTACGTCTCTGTGGTAAACAAATTCCATCAACATACCAAGCACCAGAACGCCGAAAATGAATCCACCGAACAACCAGGAATACTGATTTGATCCGGTCATACCGTATGCTACAATACCAATAGCCAGTGCCCCCGGAAGTACCATCAAAATCTTCAGGATCTGCTCTGTTTTCGGAAATGCCAGTGCCATACCGCCGCATTCTGCCCTGTGGTGCGTACACATCCAGAGATCTGCCAAAAAGAATACAACAATGCCGCCAAGTGTCATGCATGCTGCTCCAAACCACGGCGTTCCATGCTGAATCCCCTGTTCTATCCAAATCATAATCCCGATTGGTGTCGTATATGCAATTTTCCAGAGCTGGATTGCTTTTAATGCAGTGTAGAATCCGGTTTCAATATAAGCCTGGGCGATCATAGTCACCGCCGGACCATAACCGGCGATCACTGCCATACCAAAGACAGCAATCAGTGTATTGCCGGTAAAAAGCATCGCAAAAGCAGCTGCACTGTAGATCAGCAGAAATTCTATGATATGCAGCACGCTTCCTTTCAGAAACGGCAAAAATAACAGAGAAAGTGATACCCCTTTTGTAGCCGCAACCAGCATGGCAAGGATCTCACACACCAGAAAAATCCCGACAAACATCAAAAATCCTGTCATATATCCACTCAGAAAGAGCTTCTTTCTGCGAACCGGGATACTGTAATACAAATCCATCTTCTCTTTGCTGTGTACATAAGAAAATTCCGCTGCTGCGATCATAGCCGCTGCTGCCGTTACAACCAGTGCCATGGCAATGTTTCCTGGTGCCAGAAGATCGACCGCCACACGATTTCTCCAGATATCATTTACCGTTGTCTGTGCATCCAGCCCGATCATCATCAAAACCGGATAGCACACAAAGAAAAGAACGCTAAGGAATACCAGCATCCAGTTTCTTCTTTTTGCATCTTCCTGCATCAGCTTAAGAAATGAAATTTTTGATGTCATAACCAGCCACCTCCGTTTCACTGATAAAAATTTCTTCCAATGTCAGAGGAAGAATCTCTGCCAAAATCGGGTTTTTCTCCTGAATGGTCATCAGAATCTCCTGCTTTGTTCCTCGTGCCACAATGCTCATAACAGAGCCGCGTTTTTCATGCTGCAGCACTTCCAGTTTTGCAAGGATTTCCTCTTCGTCCCCGGCATTTTGAAATACGCACTGCACTTTATGGATGTGATATTTCATTTCTTCCAGTTCTTTCGACAGCAGAATGCCTCCTTTGTACAGCAGCCCTACATGGTCACAGATATCTTCCAGCTCACGCAGATTGTGCGATGCGATGATCGGTGTAAAGTCCCGTTTCATGATTTCAGATGCAAAAATGCTCTTCACTGCCTGACGTACAACCGGATCCAGTCCGTCAAAACTTTCGTCACATATCAGATATTTTGTTCCGGCACAGACGCCAAGAAGAAGTGCCACCTGCCGTTTCATGCCTTTGGAAAACGTGGACAGCTTCCTTGTAAATTCCAGTCCAAATCCGGAGACCATCTCCCGAAAGCGTTCCATATCAAACTGCGGATAGATCACCTGATAATATTCTGCCATCGTTTTTGCCGTTGCATTCTGAAAAAAATAGGCATTGTCCGGAAGAAAGAAAATCTTCGCTTTCGCCTGTGGATTTTCATAGACATTCTCCCCGTCGATCAGTGCCATGCCGGTATCCGGCTTCAAAACTCCGCTGATCACACGCAGAAGTGTGCTCTTACCGGCTCCATTTGTCCCGATCAGCCCGAAAATGCTGCCTTCCTGAATGGTTGCCACAATGTTGTCCAGTGCTTTGATCTCACCAAACATTTTGTTTACACCCGTTACTTCAATCATGTTTTCCCTCCCTGTAATACGTTCTGACCTTTATCGAAAACTCCTCCTCATTGATTCCAAGTTTTTTCGCCTGATCCACGGTTTCTTTCAGCCGCCCGAAGCACTGTCCCTTCATCCGATCCGTCACCTTATCTTTTTCCGAGACAAAATTTCCTTTTCCCTTCACCGGATAAATTGCTCCATGTTCTTCCAGAATCGCGTATGCTTTCTGGATGGTATTCGGATTGATAGAAAGCTCCACCGCCAGTGCCCGCACAGATGGAAGCTGCTCCCCCTGGCTCATCACGCCCGCTGCGATCAGACTCTCTACATGTTCTACGATCTGCTCATAGATTGGCTGTCTGCTCTGACTGTCAATCACGATCATGACATCATCCCTGCTTTCTTTTCATATTCAAGAATGCCTCTGGCATTCTTGCTGCGAGGTGCACGCCATGCATCGCATGACATATTTTTCTGTGCACATCTGATGTATTATAGTGTACTAGTACTTTCCATACACTCAGAGTATAATATAAGTCCCCTGCGAATACAAGGGACTTATGAGAATATTAAGAATGTTAAGTTTTACTCTTTCATTTGCAGCAGTTCGCTGACAATCCCTGCCACCTGTGCCATTTCGGACACTTCGGTATATTCCTGGCAGGAATGTACCTGATGCATCGCCGATGCCATGACGATCCCCGGGATGCCATGCTCAGACATTTTGTTCTGGTCACTGCCGCCAAAGGTCGCGATCAGGCTGCTCTTGATGCCGCACGCCGTACATGCCTTCTGAAATTCTTTTACAACACTTTCTTTTTCGTCCGTTTTATAGGCCTGATAGCAGATATCCCGGATAAATTCGATACTGCCGCCGCGTTTTTCTGCTTCTTTCGCAAAAATCTGCTCCACCTTCGCAAGTTCTTCCAGTGCTTTTTTATGCGAAAAACTGCGAAGCTCACCGGATACCTCACAGTAATCCGGGACAATATTGCTGGCACGGCCGCCTTCGATTTGTCCGACATTGACGGTTGTATCATCTCCGATCCTGCCTATCGCCATCTCTGCGATTGCCGCTGCTGCGATCCGGATCGCATGCACGCCGTCCTGCGGTGCAAATCCGGCATGTGATGCTTTTCCATGTACTTTTACCGTAAATGCGATCTGACTCGGAGCCTGCACTGCTGCCGTACCGATCTCGCCGCTCATATCAAGCACGATCGATTTTTCTGCCTGTATTTTTGAAAAATCAAACACTTTGGCTCCCTTTACGTGCTTTTCCTCTCCGATACTGAGCAGAATCTCTAACTCTCTGGTCGGTCTGTTTTCTTCTTTTAAATGATGCAGTGCTTCTAAAACTGCTGCCACACCGGACATATCATCTGCTCCGAGCACCGTTGTGCCGCCGCTTGTGATCCTTCCGTCCGGATACACAACTGCTTTTTTGCCTTTTGCCGGCTCCACCGTATCCATATGCATGCCAAGCAGCAGCGGACTGCCGCTGCCCGGACGGTGTGCATAGAGATTTCCGCAGTTGCCGCCATAAACCTTCCATGCATCATCCTCTTCCACCGAAAAGCCCAGCTCTTCCAGTTCTTTTGTCAGATAATCTGCCATCTCTCTTTCTCTGTAAGAAGGAGCATCGATGGAAACCAGTTTTACAAACTGTCTGGTAATCCTCTCTTTGTCTATCATAGTTCACACCTCTCATCAAATGTTTCCTTTGATCTTTTCTTTGACCAGTGCAAAGGCTTCCCGCACCATGTAATGAATCTGATACCGCCAGTCCGAGCCCGCCGCCACGCCACAGACATCCTGATAGCCCTGCTTTTTCGCAAGTTTCAGGGCACGATAAACATGAAAATTGTTGCTGACGATCCCGGTCTTCTTTTCTTTGCAGTCCGACAGTCGTGCACAGAACTGCAGATTTTCCATCGTACTGACAGACTCGTCTTCCAGTATCATTTTATCCTCTGGAATACCCTTTTCCACCAAAAATCGCTTCATACACTCTGCTTCCGTAATGCTCTCGCCGTCTCCCTGTCCGCCGGACAAAAGCAGGATCGGCTTTCCGCAGCGTTCCCACTCCTGTGCCACCTTCTCCATACGCAGCTTCAGTGCTCTGCTCGGTCTTTCTCCATGCACCTGTGCCCCGAGGACGATCATATAATCCAGATTCTCCTTCGGTTCTGCGGACATCCGGCTGACGATACACCCTTCTGCGATCATAAATATCAGAAGCCCGACCGCAAAAACTGCGATCACTGCGATTTTCAGTCCTTTTGCGATCACGATCGAATGAAGAACAGTATACTTGTGCACGGCTGCGATCCCACAGAAAAGTACCGCTCCCACAAGCCAGATCCATGAAAAATCCATCCCGATGGAAACTAGCAAAGCAAAATACAGGGCACACAAAAGCCCCAAAATCCCTAAAATCAGTTCCATATTCCACTCACCCTCCTTTTATAGCATGATCCACATACAGAAATTTTGCCCACATTTACCCGACAGAATCGCCGTACAGTCTGCACTCCGTTTTAGTCGGAGATTGTACTCCCACTGAGAAAGACTTGTTATTACTCACCACTTGCAGAAGTGGGAGTCTTCTCGACTGAGATAAAATGAGCCGCAGCAGCCTGTGTCCAGGCCACCGCAGCTCCGCTCTCTTTATTTATGCATTCTTTCCGCAGCAGAATTTATATTTCTTTCCACTTCCGCATGGACACGGATCGTTTCTGCCTACTTTTTTGCCTTTGATAACCGTATTTGCTTTCTTTGCTTCACGGTAAAGTGCTTTCTTTTTATCTTCGTCAAAGATATTGTCCCACATCGGCAGACCGTACAGCCAGTCTGCTTTTGCATCTACCATGTTTTTGTACAGTTTTTCCTTGTCAAAGATCAGGTTTACTTCGGTATCCTCGTCCATCTCTTCGATCGGGTTCGGAACGATCAGACTCTCATCGATACCATCCAGGAATCCAACCATGGTCATAACCGGGATCTCATATTTTGCTGCCAGCTCTTTGACTGTGCCTTTTACTTTTACATCCGGCTCTGAGAGCAGCTTTTCATAAATTCCTTTTTCTATCATAAAATAATCCGTCCAGAATTTCTGAAGTACCTTTTTATCTGTCTGCTGAGAGTACGCTGTGTCTCTCCACTGCTGTAATAATCCCATATGCTTACCATCCTTTATTTTTGTTGTAAATTATCGGAATATCTATCCCGTCATTCGGCAGGCTCTGTCTTTTTCGCAGAAACCCCATGTCCTGTATTATATAATACTTTGGCTTTTTTGTAAAGCAAGAGACCGCAAAAAATCCCCCGCAGCCGCACCTCTTTGTGTCGTCCGCGGGAGATCAGGGGAGGATAAGTATTATATTTCTCTTTGGTATACTCGTAGTATGAACCTTTTTTTGTTTTTTATACAACATAATCACAAAATTCTTTGACAAATTGTCCAAAAAGTACGATAATGTTCTTTACCAGCTATATCAATTTTTACGAAAGGAGGTCCATCTATCGTGGACTATTTAGATCAGCAGATTTTAATGAAATTGAAAGAAAATGCAAGACAGTCTGCTTCCGATATCAGCAAGGAGATACATTTGTCCGTATCCACCGTGATCGACCGTATCCGCAAAATGGAATCTTCCGGTGTTATTGAATCTTATACTGTGATCACGGATGAAAAGAAAACCGGAAATGATGTCACTGCACTGATGGAGATCAGCCTTGAACATCCAAGATACAACGAACTTTTCATTGAAAACATCAAAAAGAATCCAAATATCATCTCCTGTTATTACCTCACCGGAGAATTTGATTATTTACTGAAAATCGCATGTCAGTCTTCCGAACATCTGGAGCAGATCCACCACTGGATCAAAGACCAGGGCGGCGTACGTCAGACCCGTACACACTATGTCCTTCGAACCGAAAAGAATATTTATTCTCCTCTGCCGGAAGCAAAAGAGTAATAACAGGAAAGGATTTTTATGAAAAAAGCAAAACGCATCTTTGCACTTGCGGGTGCTGTGATCCTGATCGCTCTGTATCTGCTTACTTTTCTATTTTCACTTATGGACAGCGATCTGGCACATGGATTATTTGGTGCATCTTTCGCATGCACATTTATCATCCCGGTCGTCTCTTATGCCTGCATTCTTCTTTACAGACTCAGCCATAAAGATGACAGTGAAAAATAAAAAAACACTGCAGAATTGTTTCATCTTTCTGCAGTGTTTTCTTTTTTAAAAGGCAAATGCCATATCTTCGGAAAGGATCGCCGTTCCCTGCATCATCTCCCAGATCGTATTCGGAAGGTTGACTCTCTTTTTGTAAACTGTCAGCACTTTATTTTCTTCCAGACACTGGATGGTCATAGCTTCCGGCCAGAACAGGTTGCCCCATCCGCCGACCACACATCTGACTTTTTTAACAAAGGCCACATAACCTTCTTTGCATTTCAGTCTTTCTTTCTGATATTCAATCACATTTCCCGGACTTAAATGGTTCAGAGTTGCCTGCAGATAAAAGTCCTGAAACAGGGCTTCCTTACTGTCTTTCATCCATTCAATATCGCCTCTTAAAATCCGGTCACAGTCTGTGCGGCTCAGTTTTGCACACGCACGGTGCCAGATATGCATCTGCATGTATTTCTTTTCCAGATAAATTGTATCTTCATCCTGATTCTTCACGCACAGATAATAGTGCGGCACTGCTTCGTTTGACACATCCCCTCTGAATTTGAGTTTTCGCAGTGTATATTTTTCAAATTTCTGATTTTCTTCTTTTTGAAGCAGCTGCTGTTTTAATCTTCCATACTCGTCGTAATCAATCTTCTGCTGCTCTTCATAATACATTGTGTACTGCATAAATGATTCCCCTTCTTTCAGTTGCTGAACCCTCTGTTTTCCTCTCCGATATGAAATCGAACATTTACGGGATTGTGCATGTTTATGCCTTCCATCCCTTCTGTCATAATATATTTTAACAAGCATTTGTGAAAAAGCAATGGAAAAGTTATAAAGTATTTCTTAAGAGAACGCAAACATTTGTAAGATATTCTGCCATTATGCATATATCCAGCCTGAACAATTTGACAATCGCCTCTGTCTACCTTAAAATAAAGTGCAATGATGTACCGTGATTCTGTCAGTTCAAGTCGAACGCATGTGAGACTTGGCATGCGATTCTGGTCAGGTCACATGCGTGTTCCATTTAATTTCAGAAAGAAGGATTTACTTATGATTAAAAATATTGTTTTTGATATCGGAAAAGTTCTGGTTCGTTTTGACTGGGAAGACTATCTGGCTTCTTTTCAGTTTCCAGAAGAAGAAACCACTGCAATCGCTAAGGCCATGTTTTTAAGTTCAAATTGGAATCTGGTCGATGAAGGCCGCCTTTCCTACGAAGAGATCGAGCAGATTTTTGTCGATTCCTGTCCTGCATATGCGGATGATATCCGACTGGTATTTGCTCACTTCGGTGACTGCATCACACGTTTTCCTTATACAAGACACTGGATTTCTTCTCTGAAGCAGCAGGGTTATCAGGTCTATTATCTTTCCAACTATGGTGATTTCACCTGCCAGTATACCAGAAAAGACCTTAATTTTTGCGACCTGATGGACGGCGGCGTGATGTCCTATGAAGTAAAATGCCTGAAACCAGACCCAGTGATCTACCAGAGCCTGTTTGAGAAATATCACTTAAAGCCGGAAGAATGTGTGTTTATCGATGACAATGCGGCAAACATCGATGCCGCAAAGAAACTTGGGATGAAGACGATTTTGTTTCAAGACTATTTTCAGGCACAAAAACAGCTGAATGTGCTGTGCAACAAATAAAAAGTTGTGGCGGAGGTTTGTGTAAATGTGAAAATGAACGCCATAGAAATGATTTTATAAAATATATAACGCCATGATGATTCGAAAACAATCTCCTGACACGCTGCGTTTCCTGTTCGGTTCGCTCGCCTGTTAGCCGCCCTTCGCCTAAACTCGCCTCTTCGAGGCTCAGACAGCGGCTCTTTGGGGCGGCAGCATCGCAAACCTCACGACGGAAGCCTTGCTACCGTCAGAGCGA
>NZ_JBKVNQ010000024.1:0-37206 GCF_046967715.1 Hominisplanchenecus sp. | reverse complement strand
AACATAAAATGGAAACGAATCGTATTTATCGGAAAGGAGACAGAAAATCATGATTTATATAGGAAGCCATATTTCGTCTTCCAAAGGCTATGCTGCCATGGGCAGACAGGCATTAAAGCTTGGAGCGGATACGTTTGCCTTTTTCACACGCAATCCGAGAGGCGGAAGTGCGAAGGAAATCAGACAGGAAGATGTGGATAAATTTTTGAAAATTGCAAAAGAGGGTGGATTTGGGAAACTGGTGGCACATGCACCTTATACTTTAAATGCCTGTGCATCCAGAGAAGAAGTACGTACCTTTGCCAGAGAGGCATTTGCCGATGACCTGAGGCGTATGGAATACATTCCGGGAAATTATTATAATTTTCATCCGGGAAGCCATGTCGGTCAGGGAACCGAGGAAGGAATCCGCCTGATTTCGGAAATGCTCAACGAAAATCTGAAAAAAGAACAGACAACAACAGTACTTCTGGAGACAATGGCGGGAAAAGGAACAGAAGTCGGCAGAACGTTTGAAGAGCTGCAAAGTATCATGGAAAAGGTTCAACTTTCCGACAAACTGGGCGTGTGTCTGGATACCTGCCATGTATGGGATGCCGGTTATGATATCGTAAATGATCTCGATGAAGTATTAGAAGAATTTGACCGGGTGATCGGTCTGAAGAGATTGAAAGCGATCCATATCAATGACAGCTTAAATGAGAGAGGCAGCCACAAAGACCGCCATGCAAGGATCGGAGAAGGTAAGATCGGATTTCCGGCATTTGAGCGGATCGTGCGACATCCACACCTTCAGGGGCTGCCGTTTATCCTGGAAACACCGAACGATGAGGAAGGCTGGGCAAAAGAAATTGAGATGCTCCGAAGAGCATCCCAGGATCAGTAAATATCCGGCAGTGTCAGATTAACATTTTTCCGGTTCCGGATAATCAACGCCGAATGTATCAACGGTGATTGTGCGGATTACCTGAGGATCGAGCGGAGCATCGTTCCAGTCGGTATCTGTCTCAGCAATTTTATTTACAACATCAAGACCATCGGTCACTTTACCAAAGGCAGCATATGCACCGTCGAGGTGTGGTGCTGCTTTGTGCATAATGAAGAACTGAGAGCCGGCAGAATCCGGATGCATAGCACGGGCCATGGACAGAACACCTGCTTCATGTTTCAGCGGATTATGGAAGCCATTTTGGGAAAATTCGCCGCGGATGGTGTAGCCAGGACCGCCGGTACCATTTCCCAGAGGGCAGCCGCCCTGGATCATGAAACCTTCGATGACTCTGTGGAAAGTCAGACCGTCATAAAAGCCTTTTTTCACCAGGCTGATGAAGTTGTTTACAGAAACTGGTGCGATTTCCGGATAAAGCTCAGCTTTGATCACATCGCCGTTGTCCATGGTAATTGTAATAACTGGATTTTGAGCCATAATTGTATACTTCCTTTCTAAAATGCGGTATAATGATAAAATAGAATTGTGGGAGTTACATTGTAACGGAGCAATTCGTGGGCATTTTGTAGGATATACCTTCAACAGATATATCCTAGAAAGTATATCATGCAAATTTGCAGGAGACAAGGAGATTTTCAGAGGGGACGCTATCTATGAAAACAGTCGTATTTCATTTACAGGCGAAAACATGTGAAAAAGACATTTCAAAGTTAAAAGAAGAAATATTATCTTATAATATAAGAATCGAAGAAAAAGAACTTTCCGAGGTAAAAGAAGAAAAAGACAGTATTCTGGCGATTACGGATCAGTTTTTGGATGTTGATTATGCGAAGGAACACAACATCGCAGTTATTTTCTATGAGACACCGGGAACGAACCGCAGTGTGTCCGGTGTGGACATGGTCGTGCAGGGATTTGAAGAGCTGAATGTAGAGTATCTGCAGCTTATTTATATGCGACATCACGGATTGCCGTGGATCATTGCAAAGACGGATCGGATCTGCATCCGCGAGAGCGTGGAGGGGGATCTTACGGCTTTCCGGAAGCTCTACCAGGAAGAAGGGATGCTGGATTATCTGCCGAATCCGGAGTTTGAAGGTGAGGAAGGAAGAGAAAATTTTCGTCATTATATCCGCAGCATGTACCGTTTTTATAATTACGGGATCTGGACAGTGCTCGAGCGAAAAAACGGTGCAATTATCGGAAGAGTCGGCATTGAAAACGGAGAATATCAGGGACAGAGCGTACTGGAACTTGGCTATCTGATCGGGAAAGACTGGCGGCGACAGGGATTTGCAAGAGAAGCCGTTTCGATGACGGAACGGTTTGCAGCGGAAGTTTTGCAGGCGGATTCACTCCATGCTTTTATTCACCCGCAAAATGAATCATCTATTGCATTTATTAAAGCAATTGGATACGAAAAACTGGAACTGCCAGGAGAGGACGGAGTTCTGGTCTGGCAAAAAAATCTGCAAAAGGGCAGAATTTAGAAAACGTTTAGAAAAATTTCTCCGAATTGTTTAGAAAGAGCGATTAATATGAAATAGCTCTCGCAGATGAATGAGCTTAAAAACAAAAGAGGTGGAAAAATGCAAATCGAATTTCAGATTTTAGATGCACTGCAAAAGATACATACGCCAGTTCTGGATGGCGTGATGTGTCTGATCACATCACTTGGAAATGCCGGGATCATCTGGATTTTACTGACCATTGCCCTGCTGATTAATCCAAAGATCAGAAGAACAAAAGAGGGAACAGCGTGCAGACTTTTCGGGGAATCCGGCAGACGAAGCGGATGTATTTTGCTTGCAGCACTGATTCTTGACCTGATTCTGTGCAACGGTATTTTAAAAAATCTGTTTCACAGAGTACGGCCGTATGACATCAGAACATCCATCGAACTTCTGGTAAAAAGACCGGTGGATTATTCGTTTCCGTCCGGACATACGGCAGCTTCTTTTACTGCGGTGGTGGCACTTTCTTTTGCCGGTGAGAAAAGGGCATGGAAAGCGGCACTGGTTCTTGCATGTCTGATTGCATTTTCCAGAATGTATCTGTATGTACACTATCCGACCGATGTGCTCGGCGGTGTGCTGGTTGGGATTGCAGCAGGATATGGCGGATACCGGGTGGTGAAAGCACTGGAACAGTATAAAAAGGAAAAATAATACAGCATTTTACGAAAGCCCCGTTCTGTGGTATGATAACAGTCAGATTATTACACTACAGAAAGGGGCATTTTCAATGGGAGATACCTCAAAATATAAAGAAGAAAAACAGATCGCACTCGGGATCCTGGCTCATGTGGATGCCGGAAAGACGACGCTCTCCGAATCCATGCTGCACAAGGGCGGTATTGTGGACAATATAGGCAGAGTCGATAAAAAGAATGCTTTTCTCGATAATTATGAACTGGAAAAGGAGCGGGGCATCACAATCTTTTCCAAGCAGGCGGTGTTTCGGATCGGAAATATGAGAGTAACGCTTCTGGATACACCGGGACATATTGATTTTTCGGCGGAGATGGAGCGGACGCTTCAGGTGCTTGACTATGCGGTGCTTGTCATCAACGGGGCGGACGGTGTGCAGGGACATACCAGGACGCTCTGGAGACTCCTGGAGCGTTATCAGATCCCGGTGTTTTTGTTTATCAACAAAATGGATCAGTTCAAAGGAAATGATGAGGAAAAGCAGGAAGAGCAGGAGCGTCTCCTTGCCAGTCTTCAGAAAGAACTGAGTACTTCCTGCCTTGATTTTGGCGGAGAATGGGATGCGGCATTTCTGGAGAACCTGGCTTTGTGTGAGGAAGAGGTGCTGGAGCATTATCTGGAATCGGGAGAAGTAGAAGAGGCAGATATTGTAAAAATGGTCGCACAGCGGAAAGTATTTCCATGCTATTTTGGTTCTGCATTGAAAGAGGAAGGTGTGGACAAATTTCTGAAAGGTGTGGAAACTTATACGGCAGAAAGAAAATACGGGGATAAGTTTGCAGCCAGAGTTTTCAAGATTGCAAGAGATGCACAGGGAAACCGGCTGACCTACCTCAAAGTGACCGGCGGCGTGCTGAAGGTCAAGATGCTGCTCAAAGGTGAAAATCGCAATGCAGAGGAGACGGAGATCTGGGAAGAAAAGGTCGACCAGATCCGCATTTATTCTGGGGCACGTTATGAGATGGTAAAGGAGGCAAAGGCAGGGATGGTCTGTGCGGTCACCGGACTGGATCATACGTTTGCAGGGGAAGGCCTGGGCCTAGAAGAAGAAAGCACGATTCCGCTGCTGGAGCCGGTGCTTTCCTATAAGATCGAACTGCCGCCGGAATGTGATGCCCATCAGATGCTTTGCAAACTGCGTCAGCTGGAGGAGGAAGAGCCGCAGCTGCACATCGTATGGGAAGAACAGAGTTCGGAGATTCATGCAAAGCTGATGGGAGATGTGCAGATCGAGATTCTGCAGAGCCTGATCAGAGAGCGGTTTGGCGTGGATGTCTCATTTGGAGAGGGCAGCATTGTCTATAAAGAGACGATCGCAGGACCGGTGGAAGGCATCGGACATTTTGAGCCGCTGCGTCACTATGCGGAGGTGCATTTGCTTCTGGAGCCTCTGGAGCGTGGAAGCGGCGTTCAATTTGATACGGATTGCAGCGAAGATCTGCTGGACCGGAACTGGCAGCGGCTGATCCTTACGCATCTGGAGGAAAAAGAGCATATCGGTGTGCTGACCGGTTCGGCGATCACAGATATCAAGATTACATTGATCGCAGGAAGGGCACATCAGAAACACACCGAGGGCGGTGATTTCCGTCAGGCGACGTATCGGGCCGTGCGTCAGGGACTGAAGCGTGCCAGAAGTATTCTGCTGGAGCCGTGTTATGAGTTCTGTCTGGAGATTCCGATGGAGAATGTCGGAAGAGCGATGACGGATCTTCAGAATATGGGGGCAGATTTTGAGCAGCCGATGATCGAGGACAAGATGGCAGGCATCAAAGGCCGGGCTCCGGTTTCTACAATGCGTGGTTATCAGAAAGAAGTTATTTCCTACACAAGAGGATTTGGAAACCTGGCCTGCAGTTTTGGCGGTTATATCGAATGTCACAATGCAGAAGAAGTGATCGCGGCATATGATTATGATTCGGAGCATGATCTGATGAATCCGACCGGATCGGTATTCTGTGCACACGGAGCCGGATTTGTCGTTCCGTGGGATCAGGTTCCAGACTATATGCATCTGGAAGAACGCAGGATCGCAGATACGCAGTCAGCAGACGGGGAACAGGCATCTGATGATAAAAAGAGAAGCGAAAGTGGACAGGCAGACGGCAGCTGGATCAGTTCCGCAGAATACAAAAAGCGACAGGCAGATTACTGGAGGGGCGAAAAAGAGCTGGAAGAGATTTTTGCCCGCACGTACGGAGAAGTTAAAAGAAGGCTTCCGTCCGAGCAGGAATATCGCAGAGTACATGTCACAGCTTCCGAGCCGGTCTATCGTCCTGCAAAACCGAAAAAAGCGGAAAAAGAATACCTTCTGGTGGACGGTTACAACATTATTTTCGCCTGGGAAGAGTTAAAAGAGCTGTCAAAGATCAACATTGACAGTGCGAGAGACCGCCTGAAAGATATTTTGTGCAATTATCAGGGGTATCGCAAGTGTACGCTGATCCTGGTATTTGATGCTTACCGTGTGAAAGGACACCGGGAGGAGATCACAAAATATCACAATATCCATGTGGTCTATACAAAAGAGGCAGAAACAGCCGATATGTTTATCGAAAAGACCGTCCATGCGATCGGTAGGAAATATCAGGTTACAGTAGCAACTTCCGACGGACTGGAACAGGTGATCATCATGGGACAGGGCGGAAAGAGGCTGTCAGCTGCCGGACTCAAAGAAGAAGTCGATATGGCGGCAGCTCAGATGAAAGAACATCTGGAGGCGGCGAAGCCAAAAACAAAAACCTATCTTGGGGAATATTTTCCGGAAGATTCTGGAAAAGCAGAGTAAAATTTTTTGCCGGACAGAAGCCCGGAAAAATGAATATCATATAAAACATAGTATAAATGTCATATAGTGAGGTATCGAAAATGAAAATGGCAGAAGAGCTTCAAAGAGAGCTCCGCAGTATCAACCGTAAAAGTTATCCGGCGTACAAGGGGCTGAAAGGGGCATATCAGTTCCCGGATTACCAGCTTTTTATCGAGCATGTGCAGGGTGATCCATTCGCAGCACCGTCCGCACTGCGGATTTTTGTGCCGCACAGCAAGGCAAAATTTCCGGAAAGATATTATTGGGATAAGTGCAGCAAGGTTGCATTGCAGGATGCTTTGCTCCGACGTTTTGCGGAAATATCCGCAAAATTCTGTTACCAGGCAAAAGGCTCCGGTAAGAGCGGTGTGATCCAGGTCAGTCACTGCGGACAGGAAGTTCTGGAGCGAACTGCCTGTGAGATCACAAAGGAAGGCATCCACATCCGCTTTTTTGTCGGTTTTCCGGCAAATGGACGCACGATCAATTCCGGCGAACTGGAAAAGATTCTGTTTGTGTATCTTCCGAAGTGCGTGGAAATGTCTCTGTATCACAGAAAAGTTCCGGAAAGAGAGACCGAGCAGGTGATTTGTTTAAAAGAGGATCAGAGGGTAATAAGGGAAGAATTAAAGAAAAGAGGTCTGATCGCATTTGTGGCAAATGGTTCGATTCTGCCAAGACAGAGCGGAAATTCTGATCTGCCGATGAAGGATGCCGTCCCGTTTCAGTCCCCAAAGAGCATGGAAATCACCATACAGCTTCGACATCGTGGTTCGATCACAGGTATGGGGATCAGAAAAGGGATCACGCTGATCGCCGGCGGCGGTTATCATGGAAAATCGACGCTGCTTGAGGCACTCGAAAAAGGCGTTTACGATCACATCGCCGGAGATGGAAGAGAATTTGTGATCACGGATGATACTGCCTGGAAACTTCGGGCGGAGGATGGCAGAAAGATTAAGGATGTTGATATTTCGCTGTTTATCAATCATCTTCCAAATGGAAGAAATACCAGAAGATTTTCTACTCTGGATGCCAGCGGCAGTACCTCACAGGCGGCAAATATTATAGAAGCGATCGAGGCGAAAAGCCAGGTTCTGCTGATTGATGAAGATACTTCCGCAACGAATTTTATGGTGCGTGATGAGCTGATGCAGCGTGTGATCCAGAAGGACAAGGAGCCGATCACGCCGTTTCTGGAGCGGGCGAGAGATCTCTATGAAAAGGCAGGCATCTCTACGATCCTGGTAGTCGGAAGCTGTGGTTCGTATTTTTATATCGCAGATCAGATCATTCAGATGGACAATTACTGTCCGGTGGATATTACAGAGAAAACCAGAAAACTGCTGAAAGAATATAAAAAACCGGACTGTGAGGCAGAAGGCTTTGCACTGCCGTCTGAAAAAAGAAGTATATCCTTTGGAAGCTCTGTGGTACGAAGGAAAAATTACCGCGGAACCGGTATGGTAGAAGAACACGAAAAATTAAAAGTGATGGGAAGAGAAAGTCTGATGCTTGGCAAAGAACAGCTGGATCTTCGCTATCTGGAGCAGCTTGCGGACCGGGAACAGACCCAGACACTGGGGTATCTTCTCAAATATGCAAAAGAGCAGTACAGCGGCAAAACAACAGATCTTACGGCACTGATGGAATCTCTGATCCGGAAACTGGAAAAAGAAGGGATCGGAAGTGTGAGCGGGCAGAAAGAGATTCCGGCCGGGATGGCAATGCCACGAAGACAGGAGATTTATGCGTGCTTTAATCGCTTCTGACCCTGGCATCTTTGAATCGTTACAAAAATATTACAAATATTTACAATTTTACATATTTGTATCAAAATTGTTATGTACCATGTATGTGTCGGGGGGATCTGGAAGTGCAGTACATGAAAAGATTGCCCACGACATTCTTGAAAGCATTTGTCAGGAGATGACAGGCGGAGAAAATGTGAAATGCTGAAGAGAAAGCGTGGGTGTTTTCTGTTCGGTTCGATGATAAAGGAGGTACAAAACGTATGAAACGCAGAAAATATTTACTTGCTTGCCTGCTTGCAGGTGTTACCATTGCCATGCCGGCAGGGCAGCTCAGTTTTGCAGCAGGGGCACAGAACGATATCAGCCTGATGGCAGAGTCCGAAAACCAGAGCGAGACACAGTCTGAAAGCCAGAGTGAATCGGAGACGCAGAGTGAATCACAGTCTGAGAGTCAGAGTGAATCGGAGACGGAGACACAGGACCCGAATGTTCCGGAAGGATACAAAGGCATTTACAAGGTCAGTGACCTGAGTCTGTTATCTTCCAAGCCGGACGGAAAATATATGCTGATGGCGGATCTGGATCTGAACAGTGCAGAACAGGCAAGTATTTCTGTATTTCGCGGTACACTGGATGGAAACAACCATACGATCAAAGGACTGAAGCAGGCACTGTTCCAGGTGCTTGAAGAGGGAACGGTGAGCAACCTGAATTTATCGGGTGTGCAGATCAGCGGCAGCGGCGATACCGGTGCACTTGCAAATGTCATCGGAACCGGCAAAAAAAGTGCAGTTACGATCCAGAATCTCACGATCACCGGAAGTGTTACAGGTACCGGGAATACCGGAGCACTGGCGGGTGTTTTGAAGGGGACAGATGTCGTGATCTCGAGGATCGCTAACAGTGCGACTGTAGCCGGAACGGCAAATGCCGGCGGCCTGATCGGACTTGTACAGGCAACAGATGACCAGGAAGGGGCGGCATCTGTGAAGCTGACAGAGAGCTATAACATCGGAGAGGTCAGTGCGGTAACAGCAGGAGGACTGATCGGTGCAGCAGAGATCCCAAATCTGGCAGCGGCAAGAAACATTGAGATCGCAAACTGCTACAACGCAGGCGTATTGGAAAAAGGGGCCAATATCGTAGCGAAGATCACAGCAGGGAACGGTCAGGTTGTGATCAATAAATGTGTCGGTATTCAGTTTTATTATTCTGTGGCATCCGGCATGGTCGGCACGTCCACAATGGCAGCAGGCAGCACACAGACATCCGGCTGCAGCATTTCAAACAGCTACTATTACAGCATGAATCCGGTCTATGCATTTGAAACAGGAAACTGCATTACTGGAACAGCAACGGCACTCAATGATGTGCAGATCAAGACACAGAGCTATTTCAAAGATTTTGATTTCGATGGCATCTGGGCTTTGAATGCAGCAGAAAACGGCGGTTATCCGTATCTGAAACAGACCACCATGCTGCCGGTCAGCTATGTGGCACCGACTGCCGGAACGGTTCTAATAGACAGCAAAACGGGCGGCAAGTATCTTGTAAGCACCAGAAGCAAAGCAGTTTCCTACGCAGGCGTGCTGGATGAGGAGATCACTTCCGTGAGCATCCCATCTCAGGTGGAGATCAACGGCATAACGTATAATGTAACGGCGATCGCAGAAGGGGCACTGAGAGGAAACACAAAGATCACCTATGTATCCGTTCCGTACAGTGTGACGGAAGTTGGAAAATATGCATTTAAGGGATGCACATCTCTTGTAAAAGTAAGCACCCTCAAATATGTGAAGAATATTTATCAGGAAGCATTTGACGGCTGTACAAATCTGACCACGATCGGCGTAACCAATTATCGGATCACACTTCCGTCTGTTGAAATGATCGGTGTGCGTGCATTCCGCAGAGTGCCAAAGGTGCACAGAGTTTATATTTCCTCAAAGAATCTGACTACAATCAAGAAAGGTGCGTTCCGTGAGTGTACCGGCATGACCAAGTTTAACGTAGTTTCAACGAAACTGAACAGTCTGCAGAAATATGCACTGTATGGAAACAGCAAGCTGAAAACGATCATCTTCAAAAGCGAGCACCTGACAAAGAGCAATGTGGGAAGCAAGACATTTAGCGGAATCAAATCAACGGCAACCTTTACGGTTCCGGCAGGTTCCGTTCAGAATTATAAAGATTTATTTAAGAGCAAGGGAGCGGGGAGTAAATTTAAGGTTAAAAGTTTGTAAAAAAGATTGAGAAGCGTTAAGGGTATTTACAAAAAACTCATATAAAATAAAAAAACTTCTGAGATCCGGTATGGATTTCAGAAGTTTTTTAATACTTAGCTTATAACCTTTTCAGGCTTTTGCTGTGTCACGGAAGATCACATGGCTGTAATTTTTCAGGGCACTTTGCAGAACCAGTCCGATCACACCGCAGGAAAGTACTTCACCGATGCCGACTGTCAGCATCATAAACGGGATCGGCAGATTGACACCGTATCCGTAGTAAAGGACGAACGGTACGATCAGGGTGTTGGCAATGATCGGCGGCAGCGGAGCTAAGAATCTGCTCTTTTTACGCAGGGCATAAGTTCCGAGGGCTCCAAGCAGTGTGGCAATGCTGCCGAAAATAATATCAGCAGGGATTGCACCGCCGAACAGGTTGGCAATAATACATCCGACAAACAGTCCCGGAATCGCAGCCGGTGTGAAGAATGGCAGGATGGTCAGTGCTTCAGAAATACGAACCTGTACTTCACCGAAACTGAACGGTGCAAAGATGATCGTCAGCACGACATAGATCGCTGCGATCACAGCAGCCTGGGTTAAAAAGGTTACCTTGTTAGACTTTTTCATGATATTTTTCTCCTTTAGTTTTGTTTTATGAGTGGAAGGTCACGAACACTCAGCACATTTTACGGCGGTGACCGCCGGCAAGCCCGATAAGACCTTGTTTTTAAGGGCTTTGCAACGGCTCAAAGTATAACACAGTGCCGGAAAGATTGCAACAGAAAGCTGGAAAATCCATGCTGTGCCAGAATCTGGAAGCGTATTTCGACACTTCCCTGAAAGTGTATAAAAATTTGGCATTTTTGGAGGAATGTATACCAGATTTGGTAGACAAAAAGGGAAAAGTAAGATAAACTAAAATTTGTGGTAAATGCTCTTTTGCATTTACAAAGAGGTAAAAAAGAAATCATGTATCAGAAAAGGCGAAGATGGAGTATGAGGAGGAAAAATGAAGTTTGAAAAAGAAGTGATGCAGAATCTTGCTATGGTCACACAGCTTGGGATTTCTATGCTGGCTCCGATCATTCTCTGCGTATTCGCAGGCCACTGGCTGGATGAGCATTTCGGGTTTCACAGCGTGATCGTGCTGCTTCTCTTTGGTATCGCAGCAGGTGTACGCAACTGTTATCTGATCTTAAAACAGCTTATTCCGAAAAAAGGAGAAAAGAAACATGGAAGATAAGGTATTGAAAAGTCTGATTTCCGGTATCCTATTATGTGGAATACTGTTTCAGGCAGTCTTTGTGTGGTTTTCTGATGCAAAGGTCTTTTTTTCACTGGGGCTGTGGATCGGAGTCGGCGTTGCCGTTTTTATGGCATGGCACATCAGGTACAGTTTAGAAGATGCACTTGATATGTCAGAGGGCGATGCTCCGAAACATATGTACCGTATGTATGGCATCCGTATGGCAGTCGTGCTGGTTGTATTTTTTATTACTGCCTATTTTGAGATCGGCAGTATGATCGGCGTTCTGCTTGGAGTGATGACTCTGAAAGTCGGAGCATATATGCAGCCTTTGCTTCAGAAAATAAAAAAGAAAAGAAGGTGAATGAGTGAGAGCAGGTTTTTTGCTGGCGGCAAGTGGTGACGTGGATTTTATGATCCATGGACTGTTCAAGTACAGGTTATTCGGACAGGAATTTTGGATCACGACCACGCATGTCAGCATACTCGTGGTGATGCTGGTACTGTTTGTGTTTGCACTTGCGGCAAACCGGACGATGCGTCACGCACAGGAAGTGCCGGGATTTTTCCAGAATATCGTCGAGATGATCGTGGAAATGCTGGATGGCATGGTAGAGAGCAGCATGGGAAGTTATGCGAAGAAATATCGCAACTACATCGGATCGATCTTTATCTTTATTTTTGTCAGTAATATCTCAGGTCTGTTTGGGCTTCGGCCTCCGACAGCGGACTATGGCGTAACACTTCCACTGGGAATTATCACATTTTGTATCATACAGTACAACAATGTGAAGTATAACAAATTTGGTGCATTTACCGATCTGTTTAAGCCAATCCCGATCCTCTTCCCGATCAACCTGATCGGAGAGATCGCAGTGCCGTTTTCTCTGTCACTGCGTCTGTTCGGAAATGTGCTTTCCGGAACGGTTATGATGTCACTGATCTACTCACTGCTTTCCAAGATCGCAGTGGGCTGGCCGGGATTTCTTCATATTTACTTTGATCTTTTCTCCGGTGCAATACAGACCTATGTGTTCTGTATGCTGACAATGGTATTTACTTCACAGAAAATGCCGCAGGAAAATTAAAAGATGTCAAAGCCCCGGAAGCGGATCCGTTCGCAGCAGGTGGGAGGCATCAACTGGCAACATCAAGAAATCATATTTTAATATTTAGGAGGTACATCTCATGGATGGAATTACAGGTAAGGCACTGGTTTTAGCATGCTCTGCAATTGGTGCAGGTCTTGCAATGATCGCAGGTATTGGTCCTGGTGTAGGTCAGGGTATTGCAGCCGGATATGGTGCAAGTGCAGTAGGAAGAAACCCGGGTGCAAAAGGTGATATTATGTCAACCATGCTTTTAGGTCAGGCAGTTGCCGAGACAACAGGTCTTTATGGTCTTGCTATCGCATTTATCCTGCTGTTCGCAAACCCGCTGATCGGCAAGCTGTAAAAAGGGGGCAAAACGTTGGAACGACTGTTTAATCTGGATCCTCAGCTGATTCACGACGCCGTTCTGCTGGCACTTGCAGTATTTGTCATGTTTACGTTTCTGTCCTATCTGCTGTTTAATCCGGCAAGAGATTTCCTGAAAAAGAGACAGGATAAGATCAAAAATGATCTGGATACCGCCGCAGCAGATAAAGCAGATGCACGTAAACTCAAAGAAGATTACAATGCGAAAATTCAGAATATCAATGCAGAGGCAGAAGAAATTCTGGCACAGGCAAGACAGAAAGCTCTGGATAACGAAGCGAAGATCATTGCCGAAGCAAAAGAAGAAGCTGCAAGAATTCTTTCAAGAGCAAATGCCCAGGTTGAACTGGAGCGTAAAGCTGCTGCAGATGATATGAAGAAAGAAATGATCGCACTTGCATCTTTGATGGCAGAAAAGGCAGTAGCCGGTGCGGTTGATGCAAAAGTTCAGGATACGATGGTAGAGAGTACACTGAAAGAAATAGGGGAGGACACATGGCGAAAGTAGCGGCGAAGGTATACGGTGACGCGCTGTTCGAGCTGGCGGTGGAAGAGAACCGCTGTGACCAGTTTCTGGAAGAGATTTGTGCCGTAGAGAACGCACTTGACCAGAATCCCCAGGCAGAGACGCTGCTCTGCCATCCGGGTATCGGCAGCGAGGAAAAGCAGGATTTTATTGAAAAATGTTTCAAGGGAAACGTCTCAGACGATATGACAGGATTTTTACAGATTCTTGTGAAGAAGGGACGCTTTTCCGAGAGAAATGCCATATTTGCATATTTTACAGCTAAAGTGAAAGAATACAAAAAAATTGGTGTGGCTCTGGTGACATCTCCATTTGAGCTTACCGCAGAACAGAAGACTAAGATCGAAAAGAGACTTCTGGATACTACGGACTACAAAAAGATGGAGATCACATACCGCGAGGATAAGACGCTGATCGGCGGTCTGGTGATCCGGATCGGAGACCGTGTCATTGACACCAGTATAAAGAGCAGGCTGGAAGAGCTGAGGCTGCAGCTCATGGGAATTTCCCTCGAAGCCTGAGAGAAGAAAACAGCATGAAAGAAGGTGCAAAGACCTTATGAATTTGAAACCTGAGGAAATAAGCTCAGTGATAAAAGAAGAGATCAAAAGATATTCTTCCCATATGTCCGTTGCAGAAGTGGGCACGGTTATTCAGGTTGCAGATGGTATCGCACGTATCCACGGCCTTGAGAAGGCGATGCAGGGTGAGCTTCTGGAGTTTCCGCATGGTGTGCGGGGCATGGTGCTCAACCTGGAGGAGGATAACGTAGGTGCCGTACTGCTCGGTGATGCAACGAATATCGAAGAGGGCGATATCGTAAAGACTACCGGCACCGTTGTGGAAGTTCCGGTAGGCGATGAGATGATCGGCAGGGTTGTCAATGCCCTTGGACAGCCGATCGATGGCAAAGGTCCGATCTCAAGCAGGAAATTCCGTAAGATCGAAAGAGTAGCTTCCGGAGTTATCGACCGAAAGAGCGTAGATACCCCGCTTCAGACAGGTATCAAGGCAATTGACTCCATGGTGCCGATCGGAAGAGGACAGCGTGAGCTGATCATCGGAGACCGTCAGACCGGTAAGACAGCGATCGCGATTGACACGATCATCAACCAGAAGGGTCAGAATGTAAAATGTATTTATGTAGCGATCGGTCAGAAAGCATCGACCGTTGCCAATATCGTAAAGACACTGGAAGAAAACGGAGCCATGGATTATACAACCGTTGTAGCATCCACTTCCAGTGAACTTGCTCCGCTGCAGTATATCGCACCGTATTCCGGATGTGCGATCGGAGAAGAATGGATGGAGAATGGAGAGGACGTACTGATCATTTACGATGATCTGTCCAAACATGCGACAGCTTACCGTACACTTTCCTTACTTCTGCGTCGTCCACCAGGCCGTGAAGCTTATCCGGGAGACGTTTTTTATCTGCATTCCAGACTTCTGGAGCGTGCGGCGAGACTTTCCGATGAACTTGGCGGAGGATCTCTGACGGCACTGCCGATCATCGAGACACAGGCAGGTGACGTTTCCGCTTATATTCCGACGAACGTTATTTCCATCACAGACGGTCAGATCTATCTGGAGACAGAGATGTTCAATGCCGGATTCCGCCCGGCGGTAAATGCCGGACTTTCTGTATCACGAGTTGGAGGTTCCGCTCAGATCAAGGCAATGAAAAAGATTGCTGCCCCAATCCGAGTAGAGCTGGCACAGTTCCGTGAGCTGGCATCTTTTGCACAGTTTGGTTCCGAACTGGATGCCGATACCAAAGAAAAGCTGGCACAGGGCGAGCGTATCCGTGAAGTCCTCAAACAGCCGCAGTATGCACCAGTTCCGGTAGAATATCAGGTTATCATCCTGTATGCGGCTACCAGAAAACATCTGCTGGATATTCCGACAGAAAAAGTTCTGGAGTTTGAAGAAGCACTGTTTGAATATATCAAGACCAAATATCCGGAGATTCCGGAGAGCATCAAAGAAACCAGGGTACTTTCCGACGAAGCAGAGCAGAAACTGATCCAGGCGATCGGTGAGTGCAAAGCAAAATTTTCTGCAGCTGAATAAAGCAGCATGATGACGGAAAAGAAAGCAGGAGGATGATACCATGGCTTCAATGAGAGATATTCAGAGGCACAGAAACAGTATCGCCAGCACACAGCAGATCACAAAAGCCATGAAGCTGGTTTCCACCGTAAAGCTTCAGAGGACGAGGGAAAAAGCGGAAGAATGTAAACCGTATTTTAACCATATGTATGCCACGGTGACCAGTATGCTTGCACGTACCGGCATTGTGGAACACCCGTATCTGAAAAGCGGAAAATCGGGGAAAAAGGGTGTGATCGTCATCTCATCCAACAGAGGACTGGCAGGCGGTTACAACTCCAACATCGTGAAAATGCTCACGCAGGGCGAACTGGAAGGAAAAGAGCTTCTGATCTATAACATCGGCCGAAAAGGGCATGAAGCACTGGAACGAAAAGGCTATGAGATTGCAGAAGATTACAGCGAGGTGATCAATTCCCCTCTGTATTCGGATGCGGTGGAGATCAGCCAGAGAGTCCTGAAAGATTTCGAGGAAGAGAAGATCGGAGAGATTTATCTTGTCTATACCAGCTTCAAAAACACGGTGGTACATGAGCCGAAACTTTTAAAGCTGCTTCCGGTGGAATTCAGTGACAAAGAGCTGTCCGATGCAGAGCGGAATACGCCGATGAACTACAAGCCGGGCGAGGAAGAAGCCCTGGATATGATTATACCAAAATATATCGCAAGTCTTCTGTACGGAGCGTTAAACGAGGCGGCAGCCAGCGAAAACGGTGCACGTATGCAGGCAATGGATGCAGCTACGAGCAATGCAGAGGACATGATGGAAAGCCTGGAACTGCAGTACAACCGTGCAAGACAGGGCTCGATCACGCAGGAGCTGACCGAGATCATTGCAGGAGCCGAGGCTGTTGAATAGAAACGTCTGCCGCAGTATATGCGGCATTACTAGGAGGAAACATGGCAGAACAAATTCAAGGAAAGATCACGCAGATCATTGGTGCGGTCCTGGATATTAAATTTCCGGAAGGCAAGCTGCCAAAGATCTACGACGCGATCCATATCGCAGCTCCGGACGGCGGTGTGCTGACGGCAGAAGTTGCACAGCACTTAGGTGACGATACGGTGCGATGCATTGCGATGGGACCGACCGATGGGCTGGTTCGTGGTGCCGAAGCGATCGCAACCGGTGCACCGATCACCGTTCCGGTCGGAGAAAAGACACTTGGACGTATCTTCAATGTAACCGGAGATGCGATTGATAAAAAGCCGGCACCGGAAGGCGTCGAGTATTTACCGATCCACAGAAAAGCACCTTCTTTTGAAGAACAGTCCACATCTACCGAGATCCTGGAGACCGGTATCAAGGTAGTCGATCTGCTTTGCCCGTATCAGAAAGGCGGTAAGACCGGTCTGTTCGGAGGAGCAGGTGTAGGAAAGACCGTTCTGATTCAGGAGCTGATCCACAATATCGCAACCGAGCACGGTGGATATTCCGTATTTACCGGAGTTGGTGAGCGTACACGAGAAGGAAATGACCTCTATCACGAGATGGAGGAATCCGGAGTTATCAATAAGACCACCATGGTGTTCGGTCAGATGAACGAGCCGCCTGGAGCACGTATGCGTGTCGGTCTTACCGGACTTACGATGGCAGAATATTTCCGTGACCAGGCAGGAAAAGATGTCCTGCTGTTCATCGACAATATTTTCCGTTTTACGCAGGCAGGTTCCGAGGTTTCCGCCCTGCTTGGACGTATGCCGTCCGCAGTAGGATACCAGCCGACACTGCAGACCGAGATGGGTGCTCTTCAGGAGCGTATCACTTCCACAAAGAGCGGTTCCATCACATCCGTACAGGCCGTTTATGTGCCGGCGGATGACCTGACAGACCCGGCACCGGCTACGACATTCGCACATCTGGATGCTACGACTGTACTTTCCCGTTCCATCGTAGAGCTGGGAATTTATCCGGCAGTTGATCCGCTGGAGTCCACATCCCGTATTCTGGACCCGCGTATCGTAGGCGAGGAACACTATAAAACGGCACGAGGCGTGCAGGAGATCCTGCAGAAATACAAAGAACTTCAGGATATCATAGCCATCCTTGGTATGGACGAGCTTTCCGAGGACGACAAGCTGGTCGTGAGCCGTGCGAGAAAAGTACAGAGATTCCTGTCACAGCCGTTCTTTGTGGCAACACAGTTTACCGGTCTGGACGGACGTTATGTGCCGCTCTCTGAGACCATCCGCGGATTCCGCGAGATTCTCGAAGGCAAGCACGATGATGTTCCGGAAAGCTACTTCCTGAACGCAGGCTCGATCGATGATGTCACAGCCCGCATGAAATAGGGAGGTGTAAAATGGCAGCAGACAATCTTTTTGATCTGAAGATCATTACACCGGATCGTGTATTTTACAGTGGAAAAGCCAGTTTTCTAGAGCTGAATACCGTAGAAGGCGGGATTGGTATCTATAAGAACCATATTCCGATGACAACTGTTCTGGAGCCGGGGATCGCCACGATCACCGAAGAAGGCGGAAATAAAAAGGAAGCAGCACTGCACACCGGATTTATGGAAATCTTAGGTGACAGGATCACGATCCTTGCAGAGATCGCCGAGTGGCCGGATGAGATTGACCGCAACCGGGCACAGGAAGCAAAGATCCGTGCAGAACGCAGACTGCAGAATGATAAGTCCAACATCAATATCACGCGGGCAGAGCTGGCGCTGCACAAGGCACTGGTTCGTATCGAACTGGCAGACCATGTAACAAAATAATAATAATGATGTGGGTGTCAAAAGTCCCCAACTATGATGCCTACGGATTGTTCCGTGCGTTGCACTCCCACAATCCTCCCCAGTATTCGCATATCGTGGGATTATCATCCCACTTTTATGCTCATATCGGGGCGGGTCCCAAGGTCTTTCATCCACCTATGAGCAAGCTCATGTGGATTTAGACCTTTTGACCCTGGCATCATCATAATAATAAGAAAACCGGCAGGATATGTTTATATCCGGGCCGGTTTTCTGCTGCCTGAAGTTTTCAGTACTTAACTTGAGATGAAAATGTTCTGCAAAAGCAAACGAAAAGAGTTTTTCCGTATATTCTTCCAGAGACGGGAAATAATGAAAACAGACGAAACTAAATTTGGGAAACAATGGAGGGATATAGGATGCAAAGATGGCTGAAACGGGCAGGACTGATTCTGTTTTTTGGCCTGTGGGCAGCGGCAGGACTGCAGATCTGGGCAAAGAAGCAGGAAAGCAGAGAGATGGAGGCAGTGGCAGCGTTCTCGAATATTGGAACAGACAACCGCAGCGGTATCGTGCAGTACTATGGAAAGCTGAAAAAAGAGAAGCAGGTGCAGATGCTGGAACGCCGGGAAGAATACCTGCGGCAGATCGCAGCCTCACTTGGTATTTCCAGTCAGATTCTGGTCTATCGTACCTACGGAGAGGACAGTCAGAGTGTCGTACTGCAAAAAGAAGGGGCAAACGCCGATACTGTGCTACGTCTTGTCACCTGGAGAGAAAAAGGGGCGATCACCGGACAGAGCCTGTATGCAAACGTGACTATTCCCGGCGGCGGATTTGAAGAGGCACAGACCTTAAGAACGAAAATGCAGAACGTTCTGGATGAAACGATGGAAAGCAAACGAAGCAGTGTGGCAGTGCAAGGGTTTTATCTCGGAAATCTGTCAGAAGAGAAAAAAGAAGCGATCGCAGAACAGCTGCTGGAAGATATGCATGCCAGAACCGTGATCAAAAACCAGGATGGGAATTTGTATACGGTTTATGCCTACAGTCCCTGTTTTTCGGAGAGTGTAAGGCAGGGGACAACCCGGGTAAATCTGGCACTGACCATGTATTACAACAGCAGGACGCAGCAGACAGAAATATGTGCGGCAGTTCCGGCAATCGGGGTGAGCGGGGAAAGTGCTTGATTATTTGCAGAAGATTGCGTATGATAAAGCGTATAGTATCTTCTGACAACTGCAGCATGCATTGTCAGGCAAATAAAAATGCAGGAATCATGCGTGATCTTTGTGCTTTGCAGGCCGGGGATTACGAAGACAGGAGAGATTATGTATACAGACGGAATCATATTTGATGTGGACGGAACACTCTGGGACAGCACGCCGATCGTGGCTGAGGCTTGGACACAGGCAGTTCTGGAATGTGGTATCAAAGACCGCATCGTAACAGCGGGGGAATTAAAACAGTTATTTGGAAAGACCATGTCCGTGATCGCAGCATCCCTTTTTCCGGAGGCTTCAAAAGAAGTGCAGGAAACCATTCTGGAAAAATGCTGCGTTTATGAAGAAGAGGCACTGGAAGAAAATCAACAGGATATCTGCTATCCGGATGTCCGGGAAGTCATAAAACAGCTTGCAAAAACATATGATCTTTATATTGTCAGCAACTGTCAGTGCGGCTACATTGAACAGTTCTTAAGAAAGACACAGCTGGAGGCGTACATAAAAGATATCGAGTGTTTCGGAAATACCGGAAAGAACAAAGGTGAAAATATCCGCCTTCTGGTGAAAAGAAATAGTCTGAAAGCACCAGTTTATATCGGAGATACCAAAGGGGACTGTGACGCCTCCAAAGAAGCAGGCGTGCCGTTTATCTTTGCTTCTTATGGATTTGGAAACGTTACAGAATATGCAGCAAAGATCGGGGAAATGAAAGATCTGCTGTCGCTGTTTTCAGGGCAGTAACACCGCATGGATCGCATGTGCGTTCGACTGAAAGCCATAACTTGACTATATGAGCTATATATGCTACCATATGTATAACAAATGTGCTGCAAAGAGAACAAGTGCTTTGCAGCATTTGTCTTAGTCGGAATATACGCTCCGACTCGAATTTTACTGTATATCGAAGGATATTCCTTTGGTAAGACAACAAAAGAGGGTGGCTTTATGGTTATAAAAATTGATTTTCAGAGCGAAGAAGCGTTGTATATGCAGCTGCGGAATCAGATCATTCTCGGGATCGCAACTTCTGTGATCCAGGAGGGAGATTCCCTGCCGTCCGTCCGGCAGCTGGCGGGCGATATCGGCATCAACATGCACACGGTCAACAAGGCATATTCTCTGTTGCGTCAGGAAGGATTTCTGACAATAGACCGGAGAAAGGGAGCCGTGATTGCACTGGATGTTGATAAAATGGAAGCAATAAATGAAATTAAGAAAAATCTCAGAGTTATTCTGGCAAAAGCACACTGCAAAAATATTTCAGCAGACGAAGTGCATGAGCTGGTTGATGAGATTTTCTCAGAATACGAGCCGTTATGATCAAATGATGTTGAGGTCCTAAGTTCAAATGTCTTATCTTGCAAGCAAGAAAGACCTTTTGACCCTGGCATCATCAAGTCTGTAAAAAGAAAGACAGGAGGCGATAAGATTGCGTGAGCGTTTTACAGAAAATGCAGAAAAAGTATTAAAGCTGGCAAAAAAGGCAGCCAAAAATAATGGAAATGGATACATAGGATCCGAGCATCTGCTGCTTGGACTTTTAGAAGAAGGCGAAGGCACGGCGGCGATCCTTTTAAAAGAGTCCGGTGCAGACACCGTCAAGATTCGCACTTTAGTTGCAAATCTGATCACATCAGAGGGAGATACCCTGACAGAAGAGACCGACTATACGCCAAGGACCGAAATCATTCTTGAGAATGCCGTGCATGAGGCGAATTTCTTCCATATGGAAAAAGTGGGGACGGAGCATCTGCTTCTGGCACTTTTAAAAGATACGGAATGCGTGGCAACCAGACTGCTGCACACGATGGAGATCGATATCCGCAAACTTTACCTCAGCGTTCTTAGTGCGATGGGGATTGAGGAGTCCATGTACAAAGAGCTGGCACAGAAAGAAAAGGCAAGAAGGGACGGCGGTGCGACTCCGGTGCTGGATCAGTACAGCCGTGATCTGACAGAGATGGCAGCAGAGGGCGAGCTGGACCCGATCGTCGGCCGTGACGCAGAGATCGAGCGTATTTTGCAGATTTTAAGCCGCAGGACGAAGAACAATCCGTGCCTGATCGGTGAGCCGGGTGTCGGCAAGACGGCGATCGCAGAAGGGCTGGCACAGCGGATCGTGCTCGGAGCCGTTCCACCGATGCTTCAGAACAAACGCGTGGTCACACTGGATATGGCGAGCATGGTTGCCGGTTCCAAATACCGCGGCGAGTTTGAGGAACGCATCAAAAAAGTGATCCAGGAAGTGACGGACAGCCGCGATGTGCTGCTGTTTATCGATGAGCTGCACACGATCATCGGGGCAGGCGGAGCAGAAGGAGCCATGGATGCCTCCAATATTTTAAAACCGTCCCTTTCCAGAGGAGAGATCCAGCTGATCGGTGCCACCACGATCGAGGAGTACCGAAAATACATCGAAAAAGATCCGGCACTGGAGCGACGTTTCCAGCCGGTTATGGTAGAAGAGCCGAGCGAGGAGGAGACGCTTGAAATCTTAAAAGGAATCCGTCCATACTATGAGGAACACCATGGTGTTCGGATCTCCGACGAAGCCCTGGATGCAGCAGTGAAACTTTCCAGACGTTATGTCAACGACCGTTTCCTTCCGGATAAGGCGATCGATCTGATGGATGAAGCAGCATCAAGAAAGCAGCTCAAAGGATATCAGGCACCGAAGCAGCTTGAAAAGCTTCAGCAGAGACTGGAGCAGATTTTAAAAGAAAAAGAAGAGAGCATCGTTCTCGGAGATTTTGAAGAGGCTTCTAATCTTGGGCAGGAACAGATCAGAGTAGAAGAAGAGCTGAAAAAAGAACAGAAAAAGATGGATCGCAAACGTTCCGGCAAGAAACTGACAGTTGGCGAGGAAGATGTAGCAGATGTGGTAGCCGTATGGACGAAAATACCGGTCAGCCGCCTGACAGAAAAAGAATCCGGTCGCCTCTTAAAGCTTGAATCTACACTGCATAAACGAGTTGTAGGTCAGGATGAGGCCGTAACTGCTGTTGCCAAAGCCATCAAACGAGGCCGTGTCGGACTGAAAGATCCGAAACGGCCAATCGGTTCTTTCCTGTTCCTTGGTCCGACCGGTGTCGGCAAGACCGAGCTTTCCAAAGCACTGGCAGAGACCGTTTTCGGAAGTGAAGACGCCATGATCCGCGTTGATATGTCTGAATACATGGAAAAACACAGTGTTTCAAAACTGGTAGGTTCCCCTCCTGGATATGTGGGATATGAAGAAGGTGGACAGCTTTCTGAGAAAGTCCGCAGAAATCCATATTCCGTGATCCTGTTTGACGAGATTGAAAAAGCACACCCGGATGTATTTAACATTTTGCTTCAGGTGCTGGACGACGGACACATCACCGATTCTCAGGGCAGACAGGTGGATTTCAAGAATACGATCCTCATCATGACCTCCAATGCCGGAGCACAGTCGATCATTTCCCCGAAAAAGCTGGGATTTGCATCGGTGGACGATGAGAAGCACAACTATGAATATATGAAAGGCAGTGTGATGGAAGAGGTACGCCGGATGTTCAAACCGGAGTTCTTAAACCGTATCGATGAGACGATCGTCTTCCATGCACTGAACCGTGAGAATATCACCAGGATCGCAGAGATCCTGCTGGAGCAGTTCGCAAAACGCTGCAAAGAGCAGATGGATATCACACTGAAGATATCAAGTGCTGCAAAAGAACTGATCGCAAAAGCAGGCTTTGATGAAAAATACGGTGCAAGACCGCTGAAACGTGCGATCCAGACGAAAGTAGAAGATGCACTGGCACAGGAGATCCTGGAGGGCAAGGTAAAAGCAGGGGATAAAGTACTGCTTGGCGTTTCTAAAGAAGAAATTAAATTTTCTGTGAAAAGTGAAAAAGCTCTGGATAAGTAAGTTCGATTATGGTAAAATAAGACAAAAGTCGAGGAGAAATCCCATAACTGTTGAACACTTTTACATGCGTTTGATTTGAATATCAGCAAATCCAGTCAGAATCATACATTGAGTTTTCGTGCATTTGACTTGAAAGAAAGCTGGTTTGACAGCGGGATAAAGCGACAAAAGAGAATACCAGGAGGGCATAGATATGTCAGTAGTAAGTGAATTGATACGCACAGAAGCAGATGGAACGATCAGTTTCGGTAATTATGAGCTGCCGGCCAAATCCAAAAAATCCGATTTTGAGCATGACGGCGATCTGTATAAAGTAAAAACTTTCAAGGAGATCACAAAGCTTGAGAGAAATGGCATGTTTGTTTACGAATCCGTACCGGGAACCGCAGTCAGCCATTTGAAAGCGACCGAGAATGGTATGAGCTTTACCGTAGAGTGCCCGACCGATGCACAGATTACCGTAGAGCTGGAAGAGGAGACAAGCTATCAGGTATTTGTCGATGATAAGGAAGTTGGCGAGATGAAGACAAACCTCGGCGGCAAACTGGTACTGAGCGTAGAGCTTGACAGCACAGAAAGTGCGGCAGTTCGCATCGAAAAAATGTAATAATCTGATTCTGACAGCAAGTGTTTTGAATTATGAAGAATCATTATAAAAATTGAGAATCTTCTCAGCATAAGAAAAGGGGGAGCGTCGGGACGGACGTTCCCTTTTTGCTGTGATGACGAGAAAAACAAAACAGAAATATCTGCCGGAAAGAATCGGCAGTGTTCTTTAAAGGAGGGAACATGGCAAAAAAATCAACAATTTTTTTCTGTCAGAACTGCGGTTATGAGTCTGCAAAATGGCTGGGACAGTGTCCGGCCTGCAAAGAGTGGAATACACTGGTCGAGGAGACCGTCGTGACCGGGAAGGCGGGAAAAAGCAGTAAAAAAACAGAGAGCCTGGCGGCCAGGATACATGAGGCACAGCCGGTGAAATTATCCGGGATCAAGACAGAGAGCGAGATACGCACAGCGACCGGATTTGAAGAACTGGATCGTGTGCTTGGCGGAGGCATTGTTGCCGGATCGCTGGTTCTGGTCGGCGGTGATCCGGGTATCGGAAAATCAACCATTCTTTTGCAGGTCTGCAAAAATCTCACAGAAAAAGGCAAAAAAGTATTGTATATATCGGGTGAAGAATCGCTTCAGCAGATTAAACTGCGAGCGTCCAGAATCGGAAGTTTCGGAGAGGAAATGCTGTTGCTCTGTGAGACCAGCCTTGAGACGATCCAGGGGGTGATCGAGCGTGTGCAGCCGGAAATCGTAGTGATCGATTCGATCCAGACGATGTATCAGGAAGACGTTTCCTCCGCACCGGGAAGTGTATCGCAGGTAAGAGAAGCTACTTCTGTATTTATGCAGATCGCAAAACGTATGGGAATCTCCATTTTTATTGTCGGACATGTGACAAAAGAAGGAGTTGTCGCAGGACCGAGAGTTCTGGAGCATATGGTTGATACCGTGCTGTATTTCGAGGGTGACCGCCATGCAGCCTACCGCATCCTTCGCGGCGTCAAGAACCGATTCGGCTCCACCAACGAGATCGGTGTTTTTGAGATGTGCCAGAGTGGATTAAAAGAAGTCAAAAATCCATCGGAATATATGTTAAGCGGCAAGCCGCAGGGAGCATCCGGGTCGATCGTTTCCTGCTCCATGGAAGGTACAAGGCCGATCCTTGTAGAAGTTCAGGCACTTGTGTGCCGCAGCAACCTTGCGATGCCAAGAAGGACGGCAGCCGGCACCGACTACAACCGAGTCGGGCTTCTGATGGCTGTGATCGAAAAACGCATCGGTATGCATTTATCAACCTGTGATGCCTATGTCAACATTGCGGGAGGCATCCGCATGAACGAGCCGGCGATCGACCTGGCGATCGTGCTTGCACTGATCTCCAGCTACAAAGACATTGCGATTGACGAAAAAACACTGGCATTTGGAGAAGTTGGTTTGAGCGGCGAGATCCGTGCCGTCAGCATGGCACAACAGAGAGTGGCAGAGGCCAGGAAACTAGGGTTTGAGACGATCATTCTGCCGGCAGTTTCCATGCCTTCAATTGGGAAAGTGGAAGGAATCCGCCTGCTTCCGGCGGCAAATTTAAGGGAAGCATTGAAATATTTGTAAAAGTTACAGCGGGGGTGAAAGTATTTTGTATAAAATTATGCTGGTAGATGATGAGGCAGAAGTAAGAGAGAGCATTTTGCTTCAGATTTCGAAGAGCAGTTGCATCAGCAGGAAATGTAGCATCTGCAACGCAGAGTACAGAAACTACTCGATTTCTCTTACGGAGAAGCAACGAAAGAAGATGGGCATTAAGAAAACTCATATGTAAAATAGAACGCCATGATGATTCGAAAACAATCCCCGTCAAAGCGATTTGTTTTCGAATTCATCATGGCTGTATTATTTTACGCACCATGTTTTACAATGCGGTTCGTCTGTACATTGCCAAAAGCTCCTGGCCTGATGGAGACTCTGAGGCGGAAGATTATTAAAAAAATATCTGTCTGATTTGGATTGACAAAAATCGCTTATTCAAGTATAATAATCACAAAATAGTTTTAAATCTAATTCTATCTGACTTTCATTGCCGTTCGGCAGGAAAATCCAAAAAAACTTCATACCTGCACAGAGCGGCTGAAAATACAAAAGTGATATCTTAAGAAAACTTTTTGACAACCGATATTTGCAAATTGCTTCTTAGACAAAGAGTTTCACAATCCCGGTATCCAAGGCTGTTTTGTAGCAGGGAAATGTCAGCAAAGCTGACCAGAAGCGTGCACCGGGTCTCACGTATATTTAGCCTGGATTCATACAAAAAGCAAAGGAGCAGCCTATGGGACAAAAAGATATTACAGAGAAATTACTGGAAGATTATAATGATGTATTTGCAGATATCATAAACGGACTGATTTTTAAAGGAGAACAGCGGATTCTGCCGGAATCTCTGGAAAATGCAAAAGTCCACTCTCAATATAAAGCAGAAGATGGAAAAGTCCATGAACTGGAGAGGGATGTCATAAAATACTGGAAAGAGAAAAAAGTCGAACTGGCGATCTGCGGGATCGAAAACCAGAGCAATGTGAAAAAATATATGCCGTTCCGTATTATCGGATATGATGGTGCAGCATATCGCAGTCAGCTATTGGAGAATAGAAAAGAGATCCTGCCGGTCATGACAATTGTATTGTACTTCGGTACGGATCATCACTGGTATGGCAAAAAGAATATCAAAGGGTTGATGAAAATCCCGGAAGGACTGGAAGAGTACATCAATGATTATGAAATGAAAGTATTTGAGATCGCATGGCTTACAGAAGAGGAGATCAGCCGTTTCCACAGTGATTTTAAAGTCGTGGCAAATTTCTTTGTTCAAAAAAGAAAGCATAAGGATTATATCCCGGATGATCCAACGGAAATCAGGCATATAGATGAAGTACTGAAATTGCTCCGGGTAATGACCGGGGATGAACGCTACCAGGCAATATTTCAGAAAGAGAGAGGAGTGCATAGTATGTGTGATGTGGCGGAAAGACTCGAAAAAATGGGAATGGAAAAGGGAATAGAAAAGGGAATGGAACAGGGAATGGAACAGGGAGTGAAACAAGGAAGAAAGTTAGGCAGAAATGAGGGAATCCACGAAGAAAAAATCCGTGTATACAAAAAACTTCTTGAAAAAGGATTTTCGAAACAAGAAGCACAGGAGATAACTGAATTGCCGCAATTTCTGGAAAATTGACCGAGCCTTTTAAAGCGAGAGATGCTTCTTGTCCGAAGGGCAAGAAGATGGGTCTTAGAAAAACCTATATGTAAAACAGAATGCCATGATGATGCGAAAACAATCTTCGTCAAAGTGATTTGTTTTCGCATCATCATGGCTGTATTATTTTTTGTCTCTGTACTATCTTGTACCTTGCTACGAGTTTTATTTTCGTAGCAAGGTACTTATAGTGTTCATTTGTCGGGCAACTCATAAAATAAATACAACATAAGCAATAAGAATAACAATGAAAATTAGATGAGGATATCATAAAAACAAAAAAATATATTTTCAACTGCTGGTTGAATTGACGTTTTTCTACTACAATGATACAATAAATACAATAATTTGTAGAAAAACACGAAAAAAAGGAGAAAAAAGCTAAAATATGTATGCAAAATTGAGAATAGAACTCGACTCTTCTCAGATTTCATATCAGCAGTCTTCAAATTTGCAGGGCGTATTGATGGAGCAGATTGACACAGACTATGCACAGGAACTGCATCAATATAGTCTGAATCCATACAGCCAGTATGTCGTGAAGGAAAAGGATAAGACTGTCTGGTATATTTGCACCGTAAACGAAGAGGCTTATGAAAATATCATTTTGCCGCTGGAAGAGTTGAAACAGATCACGATTCGCAGAAAAGAGATTACCACAAACGTTGTGGGCCGGAGCATCGAGATACTGGAAGAAAGTGAGCTGATGAAGCAATTTTATGAGGAAAGCTGTGATCGCTATCTGAATTTGCAGTTCTGCACACCGACGGCATTTAAACGTGACGGAAAATATGTGAATTATCCGGATCTGCGTCTGGTATATGGAAGTCTGATGCGAAAATACAGTGCTGCATCAGAAGAACTGGATATGTACGATGAAGAGACACTGGAAGAGCTTGTAAGGAACAGTGAGATCATTCGATATCGTCTCCAGACCATGCCTTTTCCACTGGAAAAAGTTCAGATCAATGGATTTGTGGGGAATGTCTGTATCAAGATAAAAGGAACAGAGACGATGGCAAATTATATCAGGCTGTTATGTCGTTTTGGAGAATATTCCGGTGTGGGAATCAAAACCAGTATGGGAATGGGAGCAATGCAGCTGCACAGGAGGGAGAAACATGGTTGATGAAAAAGTAAGACTGATCATGGGAAGTCTGTTGCATGATACAGGAAAAGTGATTTACCGTCAGGGAGATGACAGGCGTAATCACAGTATTTCCGGGTATGATTATCTGAAAGAGGAAACAAATCTTACAGATTCGGAGATTTTGGACTGCGTCCGCTATCATCATGCATCGCTTTTGAAACGGGCAGTTGGTTTAAAAGAAAACAGTCTGGCGTATATTGTATATCTGGCTGATAATATTGCGGCATTTTCCGACCGGCGGAAAAAAGATGAAAGCGAAGATCGAGGTTTTGAACGTTCGCTTCCGCTGCAGAGTGTATTCAATATTTTGAATGGAAATCATCAGGAAAAATATTATCATCCGGGTAATATGGATCCGAAAAATGGAATCAATGATCCAGGGGATGAAAAGATTCCGTTTTCGGAGTCTTTTTATACAACGGTAAAAGTCCAGATTACCGAAAATCTGAAAGGGATGGATTGGAACAGTGAATATTTAAATTCGCTTCTGACAGTTCTGGAAGCCAATCTTTCTTATGTTCCATCTTCGACGTCAAAAGAAGAACTGGCAGATATTTCGCTGTTTGATCATGTAAAACTGACGGCAGCAATCGCAAGCTGCATCTATGACTATCTGAATGAAAATCATCTGAATTATAAAGAGACGTTATTTTCAAAAGAAACAGAATTTTACGAAACAGAAGCATTTCTATTCTGTTCTTTAGATATTTCCGGTATCCAGAAATTTATTTATACCATTGCTTCAAAAAATGCATTGAGAACTTTAAGAGCCAGATCTTTTTATCTGGAAATCATGATGGAGCACATTATAGATACACTTCTTGAGAGACTGGAGTTGTCAAGAGCAAATCTGATTTATTCGGGAGGTGGACATTGTTATTTGCTTCTTGCTAATACACAAAAAACACGAGAAGTGTTAAACACATTTCAAAAGGAATTACAGTCCTGGTTTTTAAAATATTTTCGTACAGAACTTTTTGTGGCATTTGGTTACAGCGTATGCAGCGGCAATACATTTCGAAACGTTCCGGAAGGAAGCTATGCAAATATGTTCCGGCAGGCTTCAGCAGGCATATCGAAAGCAAAATTACATCGTTATACAGCGGAAGAAATCATTGCATTAAATCAGTATCGTGCAGATGACTACACAAGAGAATGTAAAGTCTGCAAGAGAATCGGCCAGGTGGATGAGAAAGGTGTGTGCCCGCTTTGTCGCAAGATAGAAGCACTTTCCAAAAATGTTTTATACGATACATTTTTCTCAATCGTACTGGAAGGAGAGCAGGAAGGGCTGCCTCTTCCGGGGGGATACAGGATGGTAACGGATGATGAAAAATCATTGAAAAAGAGAATGGAAGAGGATATTTATTATGTGAGAACATATGCAAAAAATGCAATGTATACGGGGAAACATATTGCGACAAAGCTGTGGGTTGGTGATTATACGACCGGGGATACCTTTGAAGCGTTTGCAGAGCAGGCAGAAGGAATCAAAAGAATCGCAGTTATGCGTGCAGATGTAGACAATTTGGGGCAGGCATTTGTTTCTGGATTTTCTCAGGGGAAAAGTACATTGTCAAGAACAGCAACACTTTCCAGACAGCTGTCTGTATTTTTTAAGTATTATATAAGAGATATTTTAGAAAATGGAGAATATAGTATACAGGGAGAAGATTCAAAACGAAAACGCAAAGTGACGATTGTTTATTCCGGCGGAGACGATGTTTTTCTTGTCGGTTCCTGGAATGATGTGATCGAAGCAGCAATAGATCTTTCAGAAAAGTTCAAACGCTATACACAGGGAACATTGAGTATTTCAGCAGGTATTGGAATCTACGAGTGCAGTTATCCGATAGCTGCAATTGCCGAAGAGACCGGGCGAATGGAGGAAGAGTCAAAGAAAAGTCCAAATAAGAAATCTATTACGTTAATGGAAGACGGAGAGGATCATAAAGTAGATGAACTGGATAAACCATTAAGTGACGGAACTTATGAATGGGATGAATTCAAAAATGAAGTTCTGGAACAGAAGTACAGGGCAGTACAGGAATTTTTCCGGAATGTAGATGAACGAGGTATGTCATTTCTTTACCGCATGTTGGAACTGATCCGGAATCAGGATCAAAATCTGAAACAGGACAAGAAAAATAAAATTGAATTTGCGAGATTCCTTTATCTGCTTTCAAGACTGGAGCCGAAAGAAGAGGGAACTCAGAAAGAGCAATATCGCAGATTTGCTGAAAAAATGTACCGATGGATACAATCAGAAAAAGATTGCAGACAGTTAAAGACAGCATTGAATCTGTATGCATATATGCACCGGGAGAGAGGAGAAAATTATGCGGATAAATGAAAACAATTATGTGGATAAAGCAGAGAAAGTGATAAAAGAGCTGGCAGAAGAATCAAAACAGAGAAACAGAGGAAGAGTAGATATGGTTACGACTTCCAAACTCCGAAACCTTCTGGCGATGACAGCAGATATTTATAATCAAGTGCTTACCTGGCAGTCGGAAACATTAAGTGATGAGCTGAACGGAAGAATCGAATATCTGCGGATTCGTTTTGTCTATGAATGCGGACGCGATGACAGTAAGAGAAAAGTAAGAAATTTTGTAGAGAAATCAGAGGTTCTGGAGATTCTGAAAGAGATTAAAAAGAGCAAAAAGAATTATCTGCTCTTCAGCAGATACATGGAAGCACTGGTTGCATTTCATAAATATTATGGCGGAAAAGAACAATAGGAGGAAATTGTTATGTATGCAAAAATTAAGATTTTTGGAGACCTTTATGTAAAAACAGGAATGCATATCGGAGGCAGCAGTGCTTTTGCAGCGATTGGAGCCGTAGATTCACCGGTTATCAGAGATACGAGAAGCAGTTTGCCGATGATTCCGGGAAGTTCCTTAAAAGGAAAAATGCGAACTCTGCTGGCAAAAGAATTTAACGGTCAAGTGGTAGAGCCGGAAAATGATCATGAAAGAATTGCCAGACTGTTTGGAAGTTCAAAGAAAGAGAAAGTCAGAAGAAGTCGTCTGTTGTTTGCAGATATGGTTCTGGCAAATGAAGGAGAACTGCGAAAAGCCGGACTCCAGAGTATGACAGAAGTGAAATTTGAAAATTCCATTTCAAGAGCCACAGCCATTGCAAATCCAAGACAGATAGAACGTACGGTAGCAGGTTCGGTCTTTGAGCTGGATTTGATCTATGAGCTGGAGAAGGAAGAGGAATTTATAGAAGATATGGAAACGCTTGCAGAAGGAATGAAACTTTTGCAGTATGATTATCTTGGCGGCAGTGGTTCTCGTGGGTATGGCAAAGTTGAATTTCAAAATATAGAAGCAGAAGCAGTGGTCGGAGATGTGGACGAAGCTTTGATGGAGCAATGTAACCGGATTTTGGCAGAGACAACACAGAGATAAGAGGGAGAGCACGTGAATTATACATTATATCAGCTGGAATTTCAAAACGGAGTACGGTTTGGCAGCGGCAACCTGGACAGTACGGAAATTACATTTCATGCAGATACGTTCTTCTCGGCATTGTTTCAGGAAGCATTGAAATTTGGCAAAGAAAAAGAATTTCTTTCGCGTATCGAAGAAGGAAAGCTTCTGTTTTCTGATGCATTTCCTTACATGGGAAAATGCTTTTATATTCCAAAACCTGTCATACATATAGAACCGAAAGCAGATCAGGAGCAGGGAAATTCAAGAAAAAAGAAACTTTTCAAAAATTTGAAATATATTCCACAGGAAAATCTGGAAATCTTTTTCAAAGGAGATTTTGAAGAAAAACACATGGGCAGCCTGAAAGAATTGGGAAGTTACGCAATGAAAACAGCCGTTGCAGTTCGGGGAAAAGAAGAACCAGAACCGTATCGAGTCAGTACTTTTTGTTTTAAAGATGGAAATGGTCTGTATCTGATTCTTGCTTATAAGGGCAAAGAAGACAAAGAGTTTTTTGAAAAATTGCTTGAGAGCCTTTCGTATACCGGAATTGGTGGAAAAAGAAGTGCCGGATTTGGAAGATTTGAAGCGGTGGAAGGGAAAATGCCGGAAAGTCTGAGAAAGAAACTGACGGATACAGGAAAAATGAGTATCCTGTTGTCTACGACACTTCCGCAAAAACAACAATTGGAAAAAGTTTTAGAAGAGGCAACCTATACTCTGATCCGAAGAGGCGGATTTATTGATTCACAGAATTTAAAAGACGGACCGAAAAGAAAAAAAGATATATATGTTTTTGCTCCGGGTTCCTGTTTTAAAACAACTTTTTCAGGTCAGGTTGAGGAAGAAGAAACTGGAGGAGAACATTCTGTTTTTCGCTATGAAAAAGCACTCTTCCTGGGGGTGAATTTATGAGATCAGTATTAAAAACCTGTCAGCTGGAATTAAAAGTAAAAGGACCTGTTTTTGTGGGAAGCGGTTATGAAATTCAGAAAAAAGAATATATTCTGCAGGGACATAAGGCAGGTGTGGTAAATCCGCAGAAACTTTTTATGCTTGCAAAAAAGAAACATCTGGAGGCGGAGCTGGAACGCTTCATGGTAAAAGATACAAGAGAAGATCTGAAACACTGGGCGATGCGAAACCGCATTTCAACGGATGAGATGCAAAGATGCATGGCGTATACTTTAAATGCCGGGGATATGCAGTTAGAAAAAGGAAAAATGCAGATCATGGCATGCATGAAAAATCCGTATGGACAGCCGTATATTCCAGGCAGTTCGATCAAAGGGATGCTGAGAACCATTTTGCTGTGCGATGAAATTATGCAGAATCCGGAAAAATACAGAAGACACGCACAGCAGATCAAACAAGATCTCCGGCAGCAGGGTGTAAGACGAGACAGAGTACTTGCAGGGAACATCAAAAGTATAGAAGAAGAAACTTTCTATATCCTTGAAAGATCAGAAAAACAAAGAGATGCAGTAAATGACTGTATGGCAGGCATCATAGTAAGTGACAGTGAACCACTTTCCACAGAAGATTTGATCTTATGTCAGAAATGGGAGAAACACGTAGATGGAAACAACAAAACCATCAATCTTCTGCGAGAATGCCTGAAACCGGGCAAAGTTATACGCTGCACGCTTACAGTTGACGAAAGTTTGTGGAAGAGAACGGGAAAAGAATTCAGGGCAGAGGATATTATGGAAGCAGTACAGCGTTTTTCAGAACGGTATCAGGAAGCATTTTTGAGCAAATTTACAGGTAATCATACAATTTCAGATCGTACCGTTTTTTTAGGCGGCGGCAGTGGGTTTGTATCAAAAACTATGATATACTCATTATTTGAAGGCAGAGAAGCAGTTGCGGTTACAAAAAATATTTTTGAGAAAACAAAGGTCCCAAGAGAACACAAGCATGAAAAAGATTTGCTATACGGTGTCTCACCGCATATTCTCAAATGTACTCGTTATCAGGGAAAAGAATACATGATGGGACAGTGTGAGATGACGTTGCATCCAAAAGAATTATAGAGTGCAAAAGAATCATAGAGTGCAAAAGAATCATAGAATACAAAAGAATCAAAGAAGCAGAAATCCGGGAATTTTGCAGGCGTTTCCCACGCACCGCATAAACACTGGGAAAACCTGCAGAAATTCATTTCAAAGAAAGCTATATTTCCAGAAAAAACAATTTGCCACGCAAAACGGCAAATACCCCCAGAAAACAAGCGGGGTCCAAGAGATGGTATTAAGAAATATAGCTCCCCGAGAGGGGACGGAAACGAACTCTCCAGTTTTGACAGACCCGAAATCACATTAAGAAATATAGCTCCCCGAGAGGGGACGGAAACCGTCGATCTTCAATGTGTCTTTCAAGATTAACAGTTCTCATTAAGAAATATAGCTCCCCGAGAGGGGACGGAAACCATAAGTTTTTCCTCCAACCTTTTCACTATTTTATTAAGAAATATAGCTCCCCGAGAGGGGACGGAAACACGTATCCCAGACCCGTCAGTGTTGCTTCGTTCAGTATTAAGAAATATAGCTCCCCGAGAGGGGACGGAAACCCAGCTCGTCTCATCAGCTTAATACCCGCTGGATCGCATTAAGAAATATAGCTCCCCGAGAGGGGACGGAAACCAGTTCCCGGATGAGATTAACAATCTCTTTACCCGATTAAGAAATATAGCTCCCCGAGAGGGGACGGAAACCCCTGTCAGGGTTTCGTTGGGACTTTTCCGGTTTATTAAGAAATATAGCTCCCCGAGAGGGGACGGAAACACGTATCCCAGACCCGTCAGTGTTGCTTCGTTCAGTATTAAGAAATATAGCTCCCCGAGAGGGGACGGAAACTTATCAGTGACCCGTAATATTTCAGCTATTTCCTGATTAAGAAATATAGCTCCCCGAGAGGGGACGGAAACTGTAAGCAGGTCAACCTGCTCAAGCTGAGCGGTGGTCAGCATTAAGAAATATAGCTCCCCGAGAGGGGACGGAAACTTCATAATGCTTTTCCTTCTTGGGTGTAGTACCTTACCTAAGATTAAGAAATATAGCTCCCCGAGAGGGGACGGAAACCATTGTTGCTTTCCCATCATGCAAATGGCAGCTCTTATTAAGAAATATAGCTCCCCGAGAGGGGACGGAAACTTGTAACCTTTTTCTCGTCTTTCTTCATCATGTATTAAGAAATATAACACCTCGGCAGGGGGCGGATAGGGATTTCTTCTATCTCCAACTATTGGCATTGTTTAATTAAATTCTCCGTCAGGGGACAATTTGCAAAGGGGGGCTTTTATGAGTTTGTTGTATGTAAATGAAAATGGTGCAACGATTGGTGTGGAAGCAAATAAGTGCGTGGTTCAATATCGAGATGGCATGAAAAAAATGATTCCGATTGAATCACTGGAAGGTATCACGATCATGGGACAGTCGCATCTGACAACAAAGTGTGCGGAGGAATGTATGTGCAGAGGAATCTCTGTCGCATATTTTTCAAAGGGCGGTAAATATTTTGGGCGACTGATGTCCACGGATCATATCAATGTTCAAAGGCAGAGAAAACAAAGTGCTTTGTATGATACAGATTTTGCGATGAAACTGGGACAGAAGATTTTGAGTGCAAAGGTGAAAAATCAAAGCGTTGTTTTGCATCGCTATGAAAAAAGCCGTGAGCTTTTGCTGGATGAAGAACAGAAAATGATGCGGATATGCAAAGAGAAAATTTTAAATTGTTCAAGAATTGAGGAGATGATCGGATTTGAAGGACAGGCAGCGAAATATTATTTCCAGGGCTTATCCAAATGTATTGATCGAAAGTTTCGTTTTCAGGGAAGAAGCCGCAGACCGCCCAAAGATGAATTTAATTCCATGATCAGTCTTGGTTATTCACTTTTGATGAATGAAGTTTACTGTAAGATAGAAATGAAAGGATTGAATCCTTATTTCGGTTTTATTCATCGAGATGCAGAAAAGCATCCTACGCTGGCAAGTGATTTAATGGAAGAATGGCGTGCAGTGATCGTGGATGCAACAGTCATGAGCATGATCAATGGACATGAAATATCAAAAGATCAGTTTTATTTTGATATGGATGAACCCGGATGTTATATTACCAGAGACGGACTCAAAATTTATCTGAACAAACTGGAACGAAAATTTCAGACAGAAATCCGCTATTTGAAATACACAGATTATGCAGTCAGTTTTCGAAGGGCAATTTTATTGCAGATGGAACGCCTGACAAAAGCAATTGAGGAAGGGGACGCAGATTTGTATGAGCCGGTTATTATTCGATGATGAAGATTATTATTTTCAGATAAACGAAGCATTAGAAGACGATAAACAATTTGTACTGATCATATACGATATCGTTGACAATAAGAAACGAATCAAATTTTCAAAAATGCTGGAAGGTTATGGAAAACGGGTGCAGAAATCTGCTTTTGAGGCGATGCTTTCATCCAAAAGTTACAATAAATTAATGGAAGAAATTCCGAAATATGTTAGTGTAAGAAGTACAGAAGACAGCGTGAGAATTTACCGCATCACCGGAAAAGGTAAAGTGATCTCCTGGGGCGATACACCGGAACCGGAAGAGGATGTTATTTTGATATAAAAACACGAAAGGAAGAAAAATGAGCCGAACTTATTTATTTTCACCGATTGGAAACACCGATCCTATCAAGTATTTTTATGATGGATCCATGTTACACATTTGCCGGCACTATAAGCCGGATGTTGTTTATTTGTATTTGTCGAAAGAAATGATGGAGTATCATAAAGAAGACAATCGTTATGTCAGAAGTATTGAATTGTTGGGAGAAAAATTGAACCACACATTTGAGGTACATATCATAGAAAATGATCAGATGGTGAATGTGCAGCAATATGATGTATTTTACAAAGAGTTCAGAAGCATCATCAGCGATATCGAAAAAGAAAAAGGGGAAGATGACAGACTTCTGGTTAATATGGCATCCGGAACGCCTGCCATGAAAAGTGCACTTCTGATCATGGCAACGCTGGCAGAATATCGATTTTTACCAATTCAGGTTTCTACGCCACAGAAAAAAAGCAATATTGAGCACGAAGAACGACAGGAATATGATGTCGAGACAAACTGGGAACTTAATCAGGATAATACAGAGAATGCGGAAAATCGTTGTCAGGAAGTAAAGTGTATGAATCTGATGCGGCTGCTGAAACTGGATATTATTAAAAAACATATATTGTCTTATAATTACAAGGCAGCTCTTGAAGTAGCAAAAGATATAAAACAGGATCTGAGTATATTTGCTTATAAATGGCTGGAAACGGCAGAAGCAAGATCGGTTCTGGACTGGAAAAAAATGAACAGTGTTCTGCCGGAAGCAAACGGAATCTTGAAAGCAGTTCACGAAAATGATAAAAAGAAAGTGCTTTTTGAGTATACGCTTATTCTTGATCTGAAAGTAAAACGTGGAGAATATGCAGATTTTTTAAGGGCGATTACACCTCTTAGCGTGGACCTGCTGGAAATGGTTTTAGCAGAGTTTTGTGATATTGACATTACAAAATATTACAAACGAAAAGCTTTTCGAGAATGGGATGAGCAGAAAATGAGTGGAACAGAAATTTTAAGGCTTGCACAGGGAAATTATTCTTATTTCCGCTATGGTCCGGTTTATTC